>JBDHSY010000234.1:0-5346 GCA_039808405.1 Xanthobacteraceae bacterium | reverse complement strand
TGGTCGAATGGGCGCACCAGCGCGGCATGGGCCTGACCCTGATCGAGGTGATGCCGATGGGCGACATCGCCGGCCGCATCGACCAGTATGTGCCGCTGTCGCTGGTCCGCGCCCGCCTGGCGAAGCATTTTACGATGACCGACCTCGACGAGACCACCGGGGGGCCGGCGCGCTACGTCCGCATCAGCGAGACCGGCGGCAAACTCGGCTTCATCACGCCGATGACCCATAACTTCTGCGAGGCGTGCAACCGCGTGCGCATCACCTGCACCGGCACCATCCACACCTGCCTCGGCCACGACGACGCCGCCGACCTGCGCAGCCCCTTGCGCGCCTCCGCCGGCGACGAGCTGGTGAGCGCGGCCATCGACCGGGCCATCATGCTCAAGCCCAAGGGCCATGACTTCGTAATCGACCGCCGCCACAACCGGCCGAGCGTCAATCGCCATATGAGCGTGACCGGCGGCTGACCGGCGCGCATCCGCGCCTTCCTGGATTGCCGGTCCGGCGACCCCCTGCCGGCCCCGGACGGGACCAGCCGAGGAGCGTGTTCCGGCTCCGTTTATGTGCCAAACTTCCAATTGACGACGGCGCGACGCGCTGAAATGGTGTGCCGGTTCGGGCCCCTATAAAAATCAACGCGCCGGAAAAGGCGCCGAAGAATCAACGGGGAGCGGACGCCTGTGCGAGGAGGGGTGGCCGTTGCAAGCACTGTTGAGCGTCAGTCGCGTGATCGACGCGATGAATACCCGTATCGGCCGGTGGCTGTCGTGGCTGATCCTTGTCGCCGTGGTCGTGTCCTCCGCCAACGCCACCATCCGCAAGATTTTCGACGTCTCCTCCAACGCCTACCTCGAATTGCAGTGGGTGCTGTTCGGCATCGTGTTCCTGCTGTGCGCGCCGTGGACGCTGCTCGACAACGAGCATATCCGCATCGACATCATCAACCACATGCTGCCGCTCAAGGTGCGCAGCTGGATCGACATGATCGGGCATGTGTTCTTTCTGCTGCCGTTCACGCTGGTGCTGTTGTGGGATTCGATCCCCTTCTTCCTGACCTCGTTCGAGCAGAACGAGCAGTCGCTGAGCGCCGGCGGCCTGCCGCAGTGGCCGACCAAGTCGCTGATCATGATCGGCGCCGCGCTTCTGTTCGTCCAGGGCATTTCCGAGATCATCAAGCGCGCCGCGATCATGCGCGGCCTGATGCCCGATCCCAACGAACGGACCGTCAGCGCCCAGGAAGCGGCCGAAATCGAAGCCGCCAGGCTCGCCACCCAGATCGCCGGCGAGAAGCCTTGAGCCTCGTTTTCCATTCAGAATTGCCGGGGGGCATTTAATGGTCGCTATGTTGATCCACTACATGGCGCCGATCATGTTTGCGTCGCTGGTGGTATGCCTGTTGCTCGGCTACCCGGTCGCGTTCTCGCTCGCGGCGGTCGGCCTGTTCTACGCTTTCATCGGCATCGAGCTCGGGCTGTTCCATCCGAACTTCCTGCAAGCCCTGCCCGAACGCATCTACGGCATCGTCAACAACGATACGCTGCTGGCCATTCCCTTCTTCACGTTCATGGGGCTGATCCTCGAAAGATCGGGGATGGCCGAGGACCTGCTCGAAACCATCGGGCAACTGTTCGGCAGCATCCGCGGCGGCCTCGCCTATGCCGTGGTGTTCGTCGGCGCGCTGCTTGCCGCCACCACCGGCGTGGTCGCGGCCTCCGTGATCTCGATGGGCCTGATCTCGCTGCCGATCATGCTGCGCTACGGCTACGACCGCCGCGTCGCCACCGGCGTGATCGCCGCCTCCGGCACGCTGGCGCAGATCATCCCGCCGTCGCTGGTGCTGATCGTGATGGCCGACCAGCTCGGCCGCTCGGTCGGCGACATGTACGAGGGCGCGTTCATTCCCGGCATCGTGCTGGCGCTGTTGTATGCGACCTATGTGTTCATCCTGTCGGTGTTCGCCCCGAAAGCCGTGCCCGGCCTGCCGCTCGAGGCACAGACGCTGCGCGAGCCGGACACCGCCCGCAACAAGCTGATCCTGCCGGTCGCGGCGCTGTCCGCCGCCATCGCCGCCTGGCTGATCGCCGTGCGCTGGGGGCTGTTCGACTGGACCGCGCCGGCCTTCGATGCGATCGGGCTCGGCAGCGCCATCCGGCAGGGCTTCTGGTTCGTCATCCTGCTCGGCATCCTGACGCAGCCGTTCGTCGGCATCGTCCGCACCATGACCATGTCGCTGTATCTCGTCGTCGTCGGCTCGGTCGCCATCGCGCTGTTCGCGATGTCCTATGCCGACGTCAAGGGCGGCGCCGACTTCGTGGTGCTGACCATGACGATCACGGTGATCGTCGCCTTCGTGCTTGCCGTCATCAACAAGCTGTTGCGCCTCAAGCTCCTGTCGAAGCTCGCCGAGCAGGTGGTGTTCGTCATGGTGCCGCCGCTCGGCCTGGTGTTCCTGGTGCTCGGCACCATCTTCATCGGCGTCGCGACGCCGACCGAGGGCGGCGCGATGGGCGCCAGCGGCGCCATCATCCTGGCGCTGATGAAGCGCCGCCTGTCGTTCGACCTGACCCGGCAGGCGGTCGAGGCCACGGCCAAGCTGTCGGCCTTCGTGATCTTCATCCTGGTCGGCGCGCGCGTGTTCTCGCTGACCTTCTACGGCGTGGACGGCCACCGCTGGGTCGAGGAAATGCTGGTGTCGCTGCCCGGCGGGCAGACCGGCTTTTTGATCTTCACCAACGCCTTCATCTTCGTGCTGGCGTTCTTCCTCGACTTCTTCGAACTGGCCTTCATCGTCATCCCGCTGCTGGCGCCGGCGGCCGAGCGTCTCGGCATCGACCTGATCTGGTTCGGCGTCATGCTCGGCGTCAACATGCAGACCTCGTTCATGCACCCGCCGTTCGGCTTCGCCCTGTTCTACCTGCGCTCGGTGGCGCCCAAGGATTCCTACATCGACCGCGTCAGCGGCAAGCGCATGGAGCCGGTCACCACCGGCCAGATCTATTGGGGCGCGGTGCCGTTCGTCTGCATCCAGATCATCATGGTGGCGCTGGTGATCGCCTTCCCGGCGATGGTGATGCACTACAAGGGCGTCGCCCAGACCATCGATCCCAGCAAGATCCAGATCGACCTGCCGCAGATCGAGATGCCGCAACTCGACTTCGGACCGTCGAAATAGGCGACAGAAGCTCGCAACCGCAGCCCCTCTTCGCTGCGACCACGGGCAACAAAAAACCGGCGTCCCTTTCGGGACGCCGGCTTTTTTGTCGAGGGGCTTCGATCAGCCGCGCGTGCGCGAGCGGATCATGAAGCTGTCGTTGGTGTATTCGGCGACCTGCCACCACAGATATTGGTCGGAGCGATACGCCTGCATCGCCTCGATCGCCTTCTTGAAGTCGGCGTTCTTGGCGGAGATTTCCGCCCACAGTTCGTTGGTCGCCTTGAGGGAGGCTTCCAGGATTTCGTTGCTGAACGGGCGGAGCTGGGTGCCGCTGGCCACCAGACGCTTGAGCGCCTGCGGGTTCTGCATGTCGTAGCGCGCCGCCATGTTGACGTTGGCGAAGGCGCAGGCGTTTTCCAGCGCCACCTGGTAGTGCTTCGGCAGCGCGTTCCACTTCTCCAGATTGACGAAGGAGTGCACCATCGGCCCGCCTTCCCAGAAGCCGGGGTAATAGTAGTACTTCGCCACCTTGTTGAAGCCGAGCTTCTCGTCGTCGTAGGGGCCGACCCACTCGACCGCGTCGATGGTGCCCTTCTCCAGCGCCGGATAGACGTCGCCGCCGGCGAGCTGCTGCGGCACCAGGCCGAGCCGCGACATCACCTGCCCGGCGATGCCGCCGATGCGCATCTTGAGGCCGGAGATATCGGCGACCGTCTTGATCTCCTTGCGGAACCAGCCGCCCATCTGCGTTCCGGTGTTGCCGCACGGAATGCCGATCACGTTGTACTTCTTGAAGAACTCGTTGCCGAGCTTGTCGCCGCCGCCCTGATACCACCACGAATTCTGCATCCGGGCGTTGAGGCCGAACGGCACCGACGCGAAGATCGCGAAGGTCGGATCCTTGCCGACATAGTAGTAGGCGACGGTGTGGGAGATTTCGACCGTGCCGTTGGAGGTGGCGTCGAGCGCCTGAAGGCCCGGCACCAGTTCGCCGCCGGCGAACACCTGAATCTGAAACTTGTTGTCGGTCGCCTCGGCCAGGTGCTTGGCCATCACCTCGGCACCGCCGTAGATCGTATCCAGCGACTTCGGGAAGCTCGAGGCCAGACGCCACTTGATCTCGGGCGACGACTGGGCGATCGCCGGAGAAGCAACCGCGGCCACTGCGGCGCCGGAGGCGGTCGCCTTCAGAAAATCACGACGTTTCATTCGGATGGTCTCCTTGGGACAGTTTTCAGATGAGGCACGTCTTTAGCATGGATGATAGCGGCCCGGAAATTGCGGCCGCAACTGCAATCGCAGGACTATGACCAAAGTCGAATAACGGGCCGTGACGTCGCAGCCATCACGGCCATGCCGGCGGGCCGCCGCACGGCCGCGGAAAACCCCTGCCCGTCCGGCCCCGGCTCAGGCGACCGCGGCGCGGGCGCGCAACTCGTCGCGCACGGCGGCGGCGACGGCACGATAGATGCGTGCGTGCTCGCCCTCCGGCTCGGCCTCGACCACCGGGGTGCCGGCATCGGACAGCGCGCGGATGTCGGCATGCAGCGGCACCTCGCCGAGGAACGGCACGCCGAGCCGCTCGGCCTCCGCCCGCGCCCCGCCGTGGCCAAAGATGTCGGCGCGCGTGCCGCAGTTCGGGCAGCGGAAATAGCTCATGTTCTCGACCACGCCGAGCACCGGCACATCGACCTTGCGGAACATGGCGACGCCGCGCCGGGCGTCGATCAGGGCGAGGTCCTGCGGCGTCGAGACGATCACCCCGCCGCGCAGCGGCGCCTGCTGCGACAGCGTGAGCTGGACGTCGCCGGTGCCGGGCGGCATGTCGATCACCAGCACGTCGAGCCGGCCCCATTCGACCTCGCGCAGCATCTGCGTCACCGCCGAGGAGATCATCGGGCCGCGCCAGATCAGCGCGGTGCGATCCTCGACCAAAAAGCCGATCGACATCACCGCGATGCCGAACCGCCAGATCGGGATGAGCTTCTTGGCGCTGTTGAGCTGCGGCTTCTCGGAGACGCCGCACAGCCGCGGCAGCGACGGGCCGTAGATGTCGGCATCGAGCACGCCGACCCGCAGGCCAAGGTCGCGCAGGCCCAGCGCCAGGTTGATGGTGGTGGTGGATTTGCCGACGCCGCCCTTGCCGGAGGCGACAGCGATCGCGGCGCCGATGCCGGGAATGCTGCGCG
>JBDHSY010000233.1:0-5359 GCA_039808405.1 Xanthobacteraceae bacterium | reverse complement strand
GCTTGGAAAGGATCAGCCGGGTTTTCGGGGCGGCTCGTGCAGCGCGACGATATCGGCGTTGCCCTCGACCTGCGGATAGAGCGCGCGCACCTTGGGGTCGTGGCCGGGCACGATGCGGTCGGGGTGGCCCGCCAGCCGCTCCACCGTCTTCCACCCCTCCATCATGTCGCCGATGTTGTAGACGATCGGAAACGGGTTTTTGCGCTGCATGTTGCCGTAGAAATGCGTGGCGTCGGAGGCCAGCACCACCGGCCCGCGCCCGGTTTCGACCCGCACCACCTGCAAGCCGTCGGAGTGGCCGCCGACGCGATGCACCGTGACGCCCGGCGCGATGGTGCCGTCGCCGTCGTGGAACGTCACCCGCTCGCCGTAGACGTGCCGCACCATCAGCGTGACGTCCTCGACCGAGAAGGGATGCCGCAACAGGCCGTGGCACATGCAGCGCCCGGTGGCGAAAGCCATCTCGCGATCCTGCAGGTGGAACCGCGCATTCGGGAAGCGGTCGAGATTGCCGGCGTGATCGTAGTGCAGGTGCGTGACGACGACGTCGCCGATGCTTTCGGGCGGCACGCCGAAGCGCGCCAGCATGTCGGCGGGGTTGATCAGCAGGTCCCGCCCGCGCTCTCTCGCCGCAACCTCGTTGAAGCCGGTGTCGACCAGGATGGTGCGCTCCGCGTCGCGGATCAGCCAGACGTAGTAGTCGAGATCGGCGGCATCGTTGTGGATGTCGGGCGTAAGGTAGTTCATGTGCGGCTGCCGGCCGGTCATGGTGGCATAGCGCAGCGCGTAGATGTGGTGGTCGTTCAAGTGCCGTTCCTTGCTGCCGTTGCGCCCGCCGCCCGCGCCGGCGATGGCATCCCGGAACGCCCGGGGCCGGCCGAGCGGCGGATGGCGAATTCGATCCTAGAGGGTTTTCGAGCGAAGTTGAAACCGGCCTTCGCCGGGCCATGGCCGGCTCCGGCCCGGCCACCGCCGGTTCGCGGAAGTGCTGCCCGCCATGCGGTCTGGGCGCGTCCCCCCGCCCGCTTGCCATAGCGGGACGGCATGGGGTTTATCAACGCCGCCCGGCGCGCCGCGTCGATCGCGAACGCCGCCCCGACCAGAACGTGGAGACGAGATGATCACGCTCTACCATTGCTTTGCCGCGCGCTCGTTCCGTCCGCTGTGGATGCTGGAGGAGCTTGGCCTTCCTTACGAGCTGAAGATGTTGCCGTTTCCGCCGCGGGTACTGGCCAAAGACTATCTTGCCGTCAACCCGCTCGGCACCGTGCCTTTCATGATCGACGGCGACGCGCGGATGACGGAATCCGCCGCCATCTGCCACTATCTCGGCACGCGCCACGGGCCGACGCCGCTGATGGTCGGGCCGGACGAGCCGGCCTACGGCGCGTTTCTCAACTGGATGTATTTCAGCGACGCCACGCTGACCTTCCCGCAGACGCTGGTGCTGCGCTACAGCCGGCTCGAACCGGAGGAGCGGCGCAACCCGCAGGTGGCCGCCGACTATGCAAAATGGTTCTTCGGCCGGCTGCGCGCCGTCGAGGCGGCGACGGCGGACGCCGGGATGCTGTGCGGCGGCCGCTTCACCGCCGCCGATATCGTGATCGGCTACGCCCTGCGGCTCGCCGAGACGATCGGCCTCGCCGGGGAGTTCGGTCCCAACGTGGCCGCCTATTGGCAGCGGCTCCAGCGGCGCGACGGTTATCGGCGCGCGCTCGCCGTCGAAGCGCGGGCGGGCGAGGAGCAGGCCATTCCCCGCTGGGTGTGAGCCGCGCCGGAACGTGACGCCCCGGGAGCGATGACAACGGAGCATGTACACGCCGCGCCGGTTTCTGGCATTGTCGCCGCAATCGGAGCCGCGACGGATACGACAGCGCAGGACAGGAGCGACAATGGCGGACAGCGAAAGCGTGGTGCGGGAAAAGCGCGGGCCAGCGCTGTGGATCACCATCAACCGGCCGGACAAGCGCAACGCCATGAACGGCGAGGTCATCGCCGGGATCGCGCGCGGCTATCGCGAGGCCCATGACGATCCCGACGTTCGCGTCATCGTGCTGACCGGGGCCGGCGACAAGGCGTTTTGCGCCGGCGCCGACCTGCAAAACACCGGCGCCGCCTTCGCGATGGATTTCTCGCGGCCGAACGTCGATTACGCCGACCTGCTGCGGCTTGCGCAAAATGCCACAAAACCGTCGATCGCCCGCGTCAACGGCGTCTGCCTCGCCGGCGGCATGGGGCTTTTGTGCATGACCGACATGGCGGTCGCCGCCGACCATGTGCAGTTCGGCCTGCCGGAGGTGAAGGTCGGCGTGTTTCCGATGCAGGTGATGAGCCTGCTGCTATCGATCGCGCCGCGCCGCCTGATCAACGAATGGGCGCTGACCGGCGAGCCGTTCGACGCGCGCGCTGCGCTTGCCGCCGGCCTCGTCAACCACATTGCGCCGGCCGCCGAGCTCGACGCAAAGGTGGCGTGGCTGGTCGGCCGCATCGTCGACAAGTCGCCGACCGCGATCCGGCGCGGCAAGTATGCCATGCGGGCCATCGCGTCGATGTCGTTCGACGAGGCGATTGCCTATCTGGAGAGCCAGATCGCACTGCTGGCGATGACCGAGGACGCCAGGGAGGGGCTGAAGGCGTTCGCGGAAAAACGCAAGCCGTCCTGGCCCGGACGATAGGGCGGCCGGCGCCTCGGGACCTGCCGGACGGGCGCCGCCCGACCCGGCGCGACGGTCTCGGACACAGCGGCGGGCTCCCCACTTACACCGGGGCTTTACGCGCTTCCCCGTCGGTCGCTGCGAGACGGCCAGCGGCCGGGCCGTCTTCTATCCGCGGCAGAAACCAGGCCAGCAGTCCGACCAGGGGCAGGAAGGCGCAGAGCTGATAGACGTTTTCGATGCCGATGCTGTCGGCCAGCCCGCCGAGAATGGCGGCCGCGATGCCCGCCAATCCGAAGTTGAGACCATAAAACAGTCCGCCGATCAGGCCGATGCGTTCCGGCACCAGTTCGATCGCGTAGATCAGGATCGACGCGAAGGCGCTGGCGATGATCAGGCTGATCGCGACCGTCAGGACGCCGGTCCAGAAGAAATCGGCATAGGGCAGCAACAGCGTGAGCGGCAGCGGGCCGAGGACGGAGATCCAGATGACGCGATAGCGGCCGATCCTGTCGCCGGCGATGCCGCCGACCAGCACGCCCACAGCCTGAGCCAGCAGGAACACGAACAGCATCACCTGCGACGTCGGGATCGACACCCCGAACCGCTCGATCAGGTAGAATGTATAGAACGACCGGAAGCTCTCGGTATAAGCGACCTTCGAGAACATCAGGACCGTCAGGACGGTCAGCCCGATCAGGACGGTTGTTCTCGAATGAAGCCGGCCGTTCGCGACGCCGCCGGACAGCGCCGATTTCAGGGCCGCGATATGCTTGCGGATGACGCCGTGCTGCCCCGCCGTCCAGGTCATCAGGACCATGGCGAGCAGCGCCGCCAGCGTGAACCAGGCCAGACTGGTCTGGCCGTGCGGAACGATGATGAAGGCGGCGAGCAGGGGGCCGAGCGCGCCGCCGGCCTGGCCGCCGACCTGAAAGAGCCCTTGGGCCAGCCCCTGCCGGCCGCCGGAAGCATGGCGCGCCATACGGGTCGCCTCGGGATGAAAGATGGCCGAGCCGATCCCGATGCAGGCGACCGAGAGCAGAATGAATCCATAGCTCGACGCGAAGCCGAGACTGGCGAGACCGACAAGGGTGAAAGCCATGCCGACGATGGTCGAATACGGCATCGGACGCCGGTCGGTGACGAACCCGACGACCGGCTGCAACAGCGAGCCGGCGATCTGGAAGGTAAATGTGATCATCCCGATCTGGACGAAGTCGAGCGCGTAGGCGTCCTTGATGATCGGGTAGACGGCCGGGATAAGCGACTGGATCAGATCGTTGAGCAGATGCGTCAGGCCGAGGACGACCAGGACAGCCATGAATGTCCGCGGCCGCGTCGCGGTGGAGGGAGACGAGGTCAACTCTTTGTCCTTCTGGATCGGGAATTTCACCAAGCCGGATGATTCCACCCGCAACCTATCCCGATACCGGCCGGTTGGAAATGGCCGGTTACCGGTACGCGTGTCGCGTTCTTGGATCACGGTTTCGCATTTTGCCGGCGGTCATGGATGAAATCGGCGGTGAAACAGGAGCGTGGCACGCCGGCAGGCGCGCCGAGGCCGGGTGGCCGCCCTGAGACTCGGGCCGCCCAGGATCACGGCTGGACAATCCATGGGCCTTCGCGGCGCGGGCGGTGTTTTGACAGGTCGGGAAGTGAATTTCCGCTCGGTCAATCGCCGCCGCCGGCACTCTGCCCCGGCGGCGCATCGATGTCAAAAGCCGATCTAGGCCTGCCTGATCATGGCCGTCACGGCTTTCGCCGATCTGGACACCAGCGCCGAGAACTCCTTGATCTTCGCGGACGACAGGCGCGACAGGGGACCCGATATCCCGAGCGCGGCGACGACCTTGCCTTCGCTGTCGAAGATGGGGGCCGCCAGACCGCCGACATCGGCACGGTACTCCCCGAGGTTGATCGCATAACCATTGTCGAGGATGCGCTTCATCTCGGCGTCGAGCGTCTTGATCGATGAACTTGAAAAGAAAACTGGCGGCAACATCGACGTGACCTACGCTCCGATCGCGACGCCCGCCATTCTCGGACGTATCTCCGGCGACTGCCACTTCGGTATCGTGTACGTGCAGCACGCGATCAAGGCGCAGGCGGAAGGCAAGGGTCTCGTGGTGCTCATGGCGCTGATGGATAGTCCCACGGCGGCGATCGTCGTCCGGTCGGACCTCGACAACGTCAAGACCCTGAAGGACCTCAATGCGTCTGGAAGGCAATTTCCTCTCGCCAGACGAATTCGAGCCGGCAGCCGAAACGCTACAGACTCGCGATGTCTTGCCGGGCGCAGGGGGTGGCGGCGCTCCTGCATCCGGCGATGGCGCGATCGCCGGAGAGGGCGGCAATGGCGGTGACATCGCAACTGGAATACTTGAGGTCGAGCCTGGTGAGATTTTTGAGATTGTAATCGGCGAGGGCGGACGGCCTCCGCATCTACCCTGTCAACACGGTTCGTCCGGTGAAGACGCTGTGATTGTGGTGAGGGCTTCAGATGGGAGGATCAAGCGGACTATCAAGGCCGGCGGTGGCAAAGGAGCAGAGGCAGGGAGGTTGCCTGATGATTGGGTTCCGGTCTCCAACGTCGATCTGGTGGGTGGATTTGGGGTTACCACCTTGATGCTGGTGAACGCAGTAGATATTCGGGATGGATTGCTGTTCGTTCTGGGAGGAGGTTGGGCGAAATATTCGATACCGAG
>JBDHSY010000232.1:0-5370 GCA_039808405.1 Xanthobacteraceae bacterium | reverse complement strand
GAGACCAGCTTGAGCATGGCATCGACGGTCTCGGCCTCGGCCACCACGTCGAGGTGGAGGCCGCAGTTCTCCAGCATCCTGCGCAGCGCGTAATGCGGCGGAAAGCCGATCAGCCGGTAGGACGCAACGGTCAGGTCGAGCTCGGGCGACAGATCGTCGGCGACCGGCGCGATGAGGCACATCTCGTCCTCGAACAGCGGGGTCGAGGCGAGATCGGCGGACGTCACCGCGGAATCGTAGACAAAGCCGATGTCGGCCTTGCCGCTTTCCACCAGCGCCACCACTTCCGGCGAACTGCGCCCCATCAGCGACAGGTTGACGTTCTCGCGCTGGCTCATGAACTCGGCAACCACCTCCGACATGAAGTAGTAGCTGAGCGTGTGGATGACCGCGAGACGGACATGGCCCTGCGTCACCCCCTCGCGATCGCGCACGGTATCGAGCGCATCGTCGATGCCGGCATAGGCCGGCTTGACCACCGCGAGCAGCTTCTCGCCGGCATCGGTCAGCTCCACGCCCCGTCCCGTCCGCAAGAACAGCGGCTTGCCGAGATAGGTCTCGAGCACGGCGAGCTGGCGGCTGATCCCCGACTGGGTGAGGCCAAGGGTCTCCGCGGCGCGCGACAGCGATTTGAGCTCGGCAATCTTGACGAAGTAACGCAGTTGCCGGTCGGGGTTTTCCATGGCGTGGGGGCTCGGCTGTTTCACCGGGGCCACACTACGGACAGGCACCGCCCTCTGTCACGCGCCGCGTGACAGAGGGGCACCATGAAAGCCGCCCTCAGAGCTTTTCCGCTTCTGACGGAATCAGAAGCGGAGCTCTAGACGATTGTTTAAACGCGTTTTCTTAACGCGAACCGGTTCCCACTTCGCTGGACAACGCTCTAATAGAAGGCGGCGACCGCCAGCGTCAGCATGAGCGCGGCAAGTCCCGCGACGGTGACGCCGAGAAACGTCTCGGCGGGCGTGGGCATGATGCTACGGGTACGCATACGCTGTCTCCATCCGGCAAGCACAACCCGAACGGTGAGCATGCGGCGGAAACCCTAACGATGTCGTAACGACCCGGCCCGACGGCTCTGTCAGGCCGGCGCCACGCGGCGCGGCGCCTTCAGGTTGAACAGGTTGCCGAGCAGGATCAGCACGGCGCCGAACGCGGTATAGACATCGAGCACCTCGGCATAGACCAGCCAGCCGATGACGACGGCAAGCGGCAGTCGCAAAAAATCCATCGGCACCACGACAGTGGCGTCGGCATGGAGCAGCGCGCGCGCTATGCAGTAGTGCGAGAAGGTGCCGGCGAATGCCACCACCAGCATCCAGCCCCATACCGTGGCCGATGGCCACGTCCAGTCGGCGAGCGCCGGCACCAGCCCCATCACCGACTGCAGGATGAGCATCCAGAACATGATCTGGAGCGGGCTGTCGGTGCGCGTCAGCGATTTCACCGCCACGAACGACATGGCAAAGCCGATCGCCCCGATCAGCACGATGAGCTGCCCCGGATCGACCTTGGCGCCAATCGGCCGGACGATGATCAGGACACCGATCAGCCCCAGCGCAAGGGCAAGGTTCTTCCATCGGTTCATCTTCTCGCCGAGAAAATTGACGGCGAGAATCGCTGACCAGATCGGCATGGTGAACTCGATGGCGATGACCTGCGAGAGCGGAATCATCGTCAGCGCCAGAAACCAGCAGAACTGGCCGCCATAATGCACGACGTTGCGCGCCACGTGCATGCGCATCCGCGACGTTCGCATCGCCTCGAGGCCGCCACCTGCCCACACCCACGGCAACAGCATGACAAAGCCGAGGACGGTGCGGATTTCCATGATCTCGAACACGCTCAGTTCGCGCGCGCTTTCGCGCCCGGCGACCATCATCACCAGCATCAGCGACAGCCAGCCGGACATCCATGCGGCGGCCTTGAGATTGGACGGGGAAGCAGGGTGTGAAACGGACATGATCTCGGAGGCAACGGGCTCGGCGCGCTGCATATCACATCACGGTGCCGGCGGTCGATGGCGCTCCCTGAACAGCCGCCCGCGCTCGGCGACGAGCAGCACGGCAAGCACCGCAACCCCCACGCCGATATAGCCGAACGCAAGCGGCCGCAGGCTGCCGTCATAGGCATTGGCGACGGCGCCGCCGATCACCACCGCCACGACGGTGGTGATCGCGCCGAGAAAGGACGAGGCCGTGCCGGCGATGCGCCCCTGCGGCTCCATCGCCAGCGCGTTGAAATTGGCGAAGGTGAGCCCGATCAAAAAAGTGATCGCGGCGAGAATGACCATGAACGGCGCGAAGCCGAGCCCGCCGAGCAGCACCGGTACGCCGAAGGCGAGCCCGAGCGCGAGGAATGCCGCCGAGGCACCATGCGAAATGACGCGCATGCCGAGCCGCCCCACCAGCCGCGCGTTGAGGAACGACGACAGCGAGATGGTCAGCGCCGCGGCGGCGAAGGCCAGCGGGAAATACGGACCGAGCCGGTAGTATTCGCCGAGCACCTGCTGCGCGGAGAACAGGAAGGCATAGAGGCCGCCCTGCATGATGCCGCCGGCCAGCGTATAGCCGAGCGTCTGGCGATGGGTGACGAGCGCCTTGAACGCCGCGGCGAGGTCGCGCGCGCCGATCCGCTGGCGATGGGCGGGGCGCAGGGTTTCCGGCAGCCGCAGCGCACACCACGCCATGACGACGAGCCCGGCCGCGGCAAACAGCAGAAAGATCACCTGCCACGGCCACACCAGCACGACGATCTGCCCGATCGACGGCGCGAGCACCGGCACGGCGATGAAGATCATCATGGCGAACGACATCACGCTCGCCATCCGCCGCCCGTCGTAGCAGTCGCGCACCACGGCGACGATGACGACGCGCGAGGATGCCGCGCCCAGCCCGCTGACCAGCCGCGCGGCGAGCAACGTCGTGAAATCCGGCGCGAGCGCACACAAAAGCGCACCGCCGACGTAGATCACAAGTCCCCCCAGCAATAATGGCTTGCGCCCCAAACGGTCGGCCAGCGGCCCGACCGCAAGCTGACCGATGCCGAAGCCGATCAGGAACACGGTCAGCACCGCCTGGCGGTCGTTGTCGCGCGCGACGTTCATGGCGCGGCCGATCTCCGGCAGCGCCGGCAGCATCATGTCGATGGCGAAGGCATTGAGCGCGATGAAGCTCGCAACGATCGCGACGAACTCGGCAAAGCCCATCGGCCGGTGCGACGACACTTCCGATGTGCTGACCGGGCCGCCTGCCCGCGACGATGCCATGACGCCGATCCGTGACCAGAGCTGCCCGCTTCCGAACCTGGCCGGAAGCCGGTGTTACAGGTCCCAAGCGGCACCGCCGTCATGCGATGCGCATGACGGGTGCCAGGGGAGCCGCTGCTGGTAACGATTTGAACGGCCGCGCACAAGGGGGCGACGAGCGCCCCCGCCATGCGCGCGGCGGCCGGCCTACAGCTTGAAGCCGGCCTTGAGCAGATAGGTGCGGCCCGGCAGCGGATAGGCATTGAATGCCCCCAGCGTCGAGGCACTCGCCACCGCATAGTCGTAGTAGAGCGCATCGAACACGTTGTTGACGCTGAACGACCAGAAGAAGTTTTCGACCTCGCCGCCGATCTTCAGGTCGAGCGTCGCCTGCGCCGGGATCACGGGCTGCCGGTTGAGCTGGTCGTTATCCATCCGGCGGCTGCTCCAGAAGCGGGCGTTGGCATCGAGCACCAGATACTTCTGCCAGATGTTCCACGAGAAGCCGGCGCTGCCGCTGAAGCGCGACACCAGCGGCACGTCGTTGCCGGCAAGCGGTCCCTCGCGGAACTGGGCGCGGGTATAGGCGAAACCGCCCTTCAGCAGAAAACTGTCGCTGACGCGCAGCGTCGCATAGGTCTCGCTGCCATAGCGCCGGGTCGGGTCGAGATTGACGTTGGCGCCGAACGGCAAGGTCAGTGGATCGTACGGGTTGAAATGGATCTCGTTCGTCAGCGCCATGTAGTAGACGCTCGATTGAACGGTCAGCGCACCGGCGGTCAGGCGGATGCCGCCCTCGACATCGTTCGAGGTCTGCGTCTTGAGAGCGAAGTTGGCCAGCGCCGGCGTATTGCCGACACGCTCGTCGACGTTCGGCGTGCGGAACGCATGTCCGGCCCGGGCGAACACCGCGATATTGGCGTTGAAGCGGTGATCGAGGCCGACGTGCCAGGCATACTGGTCGTCGGCCGAACTAAGGGGCGACAGAAACGCAAACGGTCCGATCTCGCGCGCGTTCAGGTCGGTGCGCTGCCAGCGGCCGCCATAGGAGACGTCGGTGGCCGGCGTCAGGCTCAGGGTCTGCTGCCAGTAGGCGGCATAGGTGCGCTGGGCGAGGTCGTAGACATTGTCGGGGACGCCGCGCATGCCGCCGCGCGGCGACCAGTAGTCCGCATCGTAATAGTCGAAGCCGGTGAGAATGCGCGAGCGCAGCCCGAACATGTCGCTGGTGATGTTCAGGCGCGGCGTGATCGACCAGGTTTTGAGGTCGGCATCGACGTAATAGGGGCCGAACGCCGAAAAATAGGCCGCCTGCTGCCGCTTGTCGCGCAGCCCGCCATCGACGATCAATTCGACGCCGTCCGTCAGCCTGTAGGCGAAGCCGGCGGTGGCGTTGAAGCCCTGCTTGTTGGCATAGTCGAGCGGCGTCGAGGTGCCGCGGCGGTCGGTGACGAGTTCGTTGATCCCGAGCGCCGGGTTGACGGCGCGCGGACCCGGCAGCCCGAGGCGCTGATCGTCGGCGGAGACATTGAAGAACGCCGAGAAGTTGACATCGGTGTAGCGCACCTCGCCCGCGGCGTTGCGCTGCGACAGGGCGTTGTTGACGCGATAGCCATCGGACTTGATGGCGTTGGCGAACACCGACGCCGACCACGGTCCGTAATTTGTCAGCAGCGAAACGCTGCCCTGCTGCTGGTTGAATGAGCCCACGCCGCCTTCGGCGCGCATCGAAACCGGCTTGCCTACCCCGGCGCCGGTCTTGGTGATGATGTTGATGACGCCGCCGACCGCGTTGTCGCCATAGAGCACCGCACCGCTGTTGCCGCGCGTGATCTCGATCCGCTCGATCGCCTCGCGCGGGATGGCGGCGAAATCGACGCCGGCGATATCGATGTCGTTGACGCGGCGGCCATTGACCATCACCAGCGTGTTCGATGTGGCGGCCGCGCCGAAGCCGCGCAGATCGACCGTGGTGCCGGCGCCGCCGACGGCGCCGTAAAGGCTGCGAAGCTGCACTCCGGGCGCCTGCGCGATGATCTCCGGCAAGGTGGCCGACGGCGAGCGGGCGATGTCGTCGGCGGTGATCACCGTCGTCGAGGCGCCGGTGATGTTGTCGTTGAACA
>JBDHSY010000231.1:0-5383 GCA_039808405.1 Xanthobacteraceae bacterium | reverse complement strand
AAACAGCAGCACAGCGGCGGCCGCTGCCGCCACCGGATAGCGGCGCGGCACATGCAGCGCGTCGCCGGCGGTGGTCGAGGCCCGCGCCTGGCGCAGGCGCTCCAGCGCGCGCTCGGCGTCCGCCGCCTCGGCGGCGCGCTGCCGGTCGTGAATGGCTTCATCGATCCGCCCTTCGGCAAAGGCGCGATCGAGGTCGCGCAACTCGCCGACGAGGCGGTCCTTCTCGTTCTGCCACTGCCGCTCCGGCTCGTCGCCATCGGCGCCACGGCCGAGCGGCCCGTCGGCGCTGCGCAGCCACAACGGCAGCAGCACGGCCGTTGCCGCCAGCGCACACAGGATCAGCCACGTCAAAATCCCGCTCATAGCTTCAGTCGCTCCAGATCGTGCTCGGTGAAGGCGACCGCGGGCGC
Source organism: Xanthobacteraceae bacterium (assembly GCA_039808405.1). Taxonomy (GTDB): domain Bacteria; phylum Pseudomonadota; class Alphaproteobacteria; order Rhizobiales; family Xanthobacteraceae; genus PRO6. Next base: position 4,973 of record JBDHSY010000231.1, on the reverse strand, counting down.
GGCCGGCGCCGCGGCGGCAGCGGCGCGGCGGCTCCGGCCAAGCCAGCGCGCAAGCCAGAGGCCGCCGACCAGCAGGATCAGCAGCGGCAGCACCCACAGCACATGGTTGGCGCCGCGCGCCGGCGGCTGCATCAGCACATAGTCGCCGTAGCGGTCGTGGAAATAGCCGACGATCTCGACGTCGCTGCGCCCGGCGTCGATCTGCTCGCGGACGATGCGCAGCATTTCCTTCGCGGACGACGAGTGCGAATCGAGAATGGTTTCGCTCTGGCACACCGGGCAGCGCAGTTTTGCCCCGATGGCGAACACGCGGGCATCCACCGCGTCCTGCTGCTTGACCGGCTGCGCCAGGACGGAGGTCGTCGAGACCGGGACGGCAACGGCCGGCACCGCCAGGGCGGCGACCAGCACTATCGCGAGGATACGGCGCGGCCTCATCGCGTCACCCCGATCAGGCTCAGGTTGTGCTTGAGCGCGGCCTCGGTCAGCGGCCCGACATGGCGCGCCATCACGATGCCGTCGCGGTCGATGAAGAACGTCTCGGGCAGGCCGTAGACGCCGAAATCGATTCCGGTGCGGCCGCTCGGGTCCTGACCGGAGCGATACGAGAAGGTCCCGAGTTCGTCCTGAAAGCGCGCGGCCGCCGCCGGCGCGTCGCGATAGTTGATGCCGACGATGCGGACGTCGTCGCGGCTCGCCACCTCGCGGCCAAAGCCGGTCAGCAGCCCATGTTCGGCGCGGCAGGACACGCACCACGACGCCCAGAAATTGATGACCAGCGGCGTGCCGCGCAGGTCGTCGGCCGCGACCGTGCCGTTGCCGTTCAATTCCGGCAGCGCGAACGCCGGCACGCTGCGGCCGACAAGCTGCGATGGGATATAGCTCGGATCGCGCGTCAGCCCCCAGGCCAGCACCGCCAGCATCGCCATGACGATGCCGCCGAGCACCAGCTTCCACGGCCGCAGCTTCGGAGCCTGCGATTGCGCCAGAGTTGTCATGCCGGCTGCTCCTGCGCGACGGCGGCCGCCGCGGGCGTGCGCGCAGCGGAGAGCCGCGCGCTGCCGGCGACCGCGGCACCGACCAGAACGACGAGCCAGCCGACCCACAGCCACAGGATCAACGGATTCCAGTAGCCGCGCACGGTGGCGGCGCCGTGCGCCGCCTCATCGCCGAGCACCAGATAGAGGTCGCCCATCAGACTCGATGCGATGGCCGCCTCCGTCGTCACCATCTGGCGCTCCTGATAGCTGCGCTTCTCCGGGCGCATCTCCATCACCGGCACGCCGTCGCGCGACACGTCGAAACGGCCGGCACGTGCGCGGTAGTTCGGGCCGTCAACGCTTTCGACGCCGCGGAAGGTGACGTGGTAAGGCCCGAGCGCGATGCTCTCGCCGGGCTTCAGCGAGACGATGACCGTCTGCTGGAACAGCCCCGACGCCAGCATGCCGAAGGCGATCACCAGAATGCCGAGATGCACGATCATGCCGCCGTAGCGTTGCCGCGCATTGCGCATCACCCGCCACGTCGACGACAGCCAGCCACCCCTGGCGACGGCGCGATGCGCGGCGACGCTGCGGCGGAAATCGAGCAGCGTTGCGGAGAGCGTGAACGCCACCGCGCCGATCGCGGCGAGCCCTATCGCCTCCCGCACACCGGCCAGCAGCGCGACCGCCAGCGCCACGAGCGCGGCCAGCGCCGGCCACCGCAACAGGTCGCGGAGACGACGCGCCTTGATGCTCCGCCACGGCACGACCGGCCCGATGCCCATCAGGAACACCACCGCCACCAGCATCGGGATCGCGACCTTGTTGAAATACGGCGCGCCGACGGTGACGCGGTCGCCGCTGACCGCCTCGACGATCAAGGGATACAGCGTGCCGAGCAGCACCACGGCGGCTGCGGCGAGCAGGAACAGGTTGTTGACCAGCAGCATCGCCTCGCGCGACCAGGCGCTTTCCAGTTGCGTGGCGGCGGTGAGCCGTTCGGCGCGCCAGACGACGAGGCCGTAGCCGGCCACCATCACCACCGCGAGGAACGCCAGCATGTAGGTGCCGCGGCCGGGATCGACCGCGAAGGAATGCACCGAGGTCAGCACGCCGGAGCGCACCAGGAAGGTGCCGAGCAGCGACAGCGCGAAGGTGGTGACGATCAGGAACACGTTCCAGGTGTGAAACATGTTGCGGCGATCCTGCGCCATGATCGAGTGCAGGAAGGCGGTGCCGGTCAGCCACGGCAGGAACGAGGCGTTCTCCACCGGGTCCCACGCCCAGTAGCCGCCCCAGCCGAGTTCGTAATAGGCCCAGTAGCCGCCGAGCATGATGCCGCTGGTCAGCGCCGCCCAGGCGAACAGCGTCCAGCGCCGCACCGCGCGCACCCATTCGGCGCCGGCGTGGCCGCGGATCAGGGCGGCGACGGCAAAGGCGAACGGCACCGAGAAGGCGACGTAGCCCATGTAGAGCAGCGGCGGATGGAAGGCGAGGCCGGGGTCCTGCAGCAGCGGATTGAGGTCGCGCCCGTCGGGCGGCGCGGGGAAAATCTCGCGGAACGGGCTCGATAGAAAAACGATGAAGCCGATGAAGCCGGCCTGCACCGCAGCCAGCGTCGCGATGATCCACGGCATCGACAGCGGATGGCTGCGCCAGTGGATCATCACGGCAATCGCCGAGAACAGGCACAGATACCACAGCCACAGCAGCAGCGAGCCTTCGTGCGCTCCCCACAGCGCGGTCAGGCGATAGAGCAGCGGCAGGCGGCTGTTGGCGTTCTCGGCGACGTAGAGCACCGAGAAGTCGGTGACGACGAACGACCACATCACCGTGAAGGCCGCGAGCGTCACCAGCGCGAAGTTGACGATGAGCGCATTGCGCGCGCCGACCAGAAAGGCCGGCCGCGATCCGCGCGCGGCCAGCGCCGCGGCGAGGATCGCAAACAAGGACAGTGCGAAGGCGGTCGTCGCCGCCGACAGCCCGATCTTGACGAGACTTGCAGTCACGATACGGCCTCCCGCGGCTCGGCCGCCGGCTGCGTCTCGTTGAGAACGCGCGCCAGAATGGCGATCGCCGCCGCAATGCGTTCCTCGGACAGCGCGGCGAAGCCGAAGATCAGCGTATCGGCGACGCGCGGGTGGTCGGTCTGGGTGCAGGCGCCGCCGGTGGTCAGGCCGTAGAGCCCGACGCCGGCGCGGCCGGCGCGGCGCTCGATCTCGATGGCGCTGGGAAAGCCCGGCGGCAGCCGCCAGGCGACGTGCATGCCGCCGTTGGTGCCGAGAATATCGACGTCGCCGAAATGCCGGCGCAGGTGGTGCAGCAGGCAGTCGCGCCGCATCCGGTAGGTCTGGCGGATACGGCGCAGGTGGCGGTTGAACGCGCCCTGCTCCATGAATTCGGCCATCGCCGCCTGTTCGAGCCACGGCGCGCCGTTGCTCATCAGCGTTTTCCACGAGCGCGCAGCGGCGACGAACGCCGGCGGCACGATCAGATAGCCCAGCCGCAGGCCGGCGCCGAGGCATTTTGAGAAAGTGCCGAGGTAGAACACCCGGCCATGGTCGTCCAGGCCGCGCAGCGCGGTAAGCGGCGCGCCCTCGTAGCGGAAGTCGCTGTCGTAGTCGTCCTCGATGATGAAGCTGCCGGTGCGGCGCGCCCACTGCAACAGCGCGATGCGCCGCTCCAGCGACAGCGTCACGCCGAGCGGATACTGATGCGAGGGCGTGACGTAGGCGAGCGCGCGGTTGACCTCGGGCAGGCAGGCGACGTCGAGGCCGTGCTCGTCGACCGGCACCGGGATCGAGGGCAGATCGCAGCTCTCGAACAGATAGAACGCACCCTGATAGCAGGGGTCTTCATGGATGAAGGCGCCGACGTGGCGCGCCAGCACGCTGGCCGCGAGATTGAGACCGTCCTGCGAGCCGCCGACGATCACCACCTCGTCCGGCGACACGGTGATGCCGCGCGCCGGTCCGACATGCTCGGCAATGGCGCGGCGCAGACCGAGCAGCCCCTGCGGGTCCTGATACTCGGTCATGCGCGCGCCGGCGTAGCGCAGCTTGCTGTCGATGATGCGCCGCCATTCCTTGATCGGAAAGGAATCCGCGGCCGGCCGGCCGACCCAGAAATCGTAAGTCAGCCCGGCGCGCGGATTGACCACCGCCTGCGCGCGCGGCACGCGGACGGCAAAATCCTCGTCGTTCTCGTTGTCGCCTGTCGGTAGCGAGGGCGCACGGCAGCCATCGGTGCCGGTAAAGATCGCCGTCTCCGGCAGTGCGCCGGAGACGAAGGTGCCGACGCTCGGCCGGCTCTCGATATAGCCTTCGAGCAGAAGCCGCTCATACGCCAGCACGACGGTGTTGCGGGAGACGCCGATCTGCTCGCTCAACACCCGCGACGGCGGCAGCGATTCCCCGCTGCGCAACAGCCCCCGCAGAATCATCGACCGGATCTGGTCGAACAGCTGGAATTGCAGCGAACGACTGTCGCCGTGATCAAGACGGACCGCGAGCGGCATCGCACGACCTCCCTGTCCTCCCTGTGGCACCATGCTAGGTTTGCGTGCGGCGCAATAGACAGGTCCACGCGGCGATAATTGCATGGCTCCGCATTATTCTAATTCTAATATAAAGCCGGCACCAAGCACGGCCCGCGTGTACGGGTTCCCGCACCGCTACGCCGATACCAATAACAACCGATTGTCGATCCAGACGGCTGCGGACGTCAGCTCGCTCCATCGGCGACCGGCAGCAGCCGATAGATCCAGTAGCCGCGGTGCTGGTAGACGATCTCGGTGCCGGCGACGCTGCCAAGCTCGGTGGCATCGAACGGCAACAGCCGCGCCAGCAGCGTCGATTTATCCTTGGCCTCGGGAAGGAAGAAAACCCGCGTAACGTCTTTCGCCTTGGGGGTGGCGACGTAGGCCGCGTGGCCCTTTTCCTTCATCCAGTGCCGCACCAGCTTGAGCGCGTCGTGGACCTGCGAGCCCGC
>JBDHSY010000230.1:0-5403 GCA_039808405.1 Xanthobacteraceae bacterium | reverse complement strand
GCCTTCGTCGAGGCCGTCGTCACGCTGCGCTTTGCGCGGACCGCCGATGGCTGGCGCTGCGCCGGCGAGATCGCGCCGCAGCTTGCGGGCGACGAGGCCGACTACGCGGCCTGCGTGTTGGGCCTGCGCGATTACGTCGGCAAGAACGGCTTTCCCGGCGTGCTGCTCGGCGTTTCCGGCGGCATCGATTCCGCGCTGTGCGCGGCGATGGCGGTCGATGCGCTTGGACCCGACAAGGTGCGCGGCGTCATGCTGCCCTATCGCTACACGGCGCAGGTGTCGCTCGACGATGCCGAGGACCTCGCGCGCCGGTTTGGCCTGTCGCACGAAGTGCTGCCGATCGCGCCGGCGGTGGAAGGTTTTGAAGCGATTTTGGCAAAGCCGTTCGCCGGTCTGCCGCGCGACATCACGGAAGAAAATCTGCAGGCGCGCGCCCGCGGCACGCTGCTGATGGCGCTGTCCAATAAAACCGGCGCGATGGTCGTCACCACCGGCAACAAGTCGGAAATGTCGGTCGGCTACGCCACGCTCTACGGCGACATGAACGGCGGCTTCAACCCGATCAAGGACCTCTACAAGACGCAGGTGTTCCGTCTGTCGCGACTGCGCAACCGCTGGAAGCCAGAGGGCGCCAAAGGGCCGGACGGCGAGGTGATCCCCGAGCGCATCATCGCGCGGCCGCCGACGGCGGAGCTGCGCGAAAACCAGCTCGATCAGGATTCGCTGCCGCCCTACGAGGTGCTCGACGCCATCCTCGAACGGCTGATCGAGCAAGAGACGCCGCTCGCCGATATCGTCGCCGAGGGGTTCGACCGCGACACGGTCGCGCGCATCGACCGGCTGGTCAACGTCGCCGAATACAAGCGGCGGCAGGCGGCGCCCGGCGTCAAGGTGACGCGCAAGAATTTTGGCCGCGACCGCCGCTATCCGATTACCAACCGTTTTCGCGATTCCGGCGCGGCGCTGCCGCAGCCCGACGAGACGCTGGCGCCGCGCGCCGGGCGCGCCGTGACGGAAACCTACGATGTCTGAGCGGACACGCGTGCTGTCATGAGCGACACGCCGGTCGTCCGTTTCGCGCCGTCGCCGACCGGGCGGCTGCACATCGGCAATGCGCGCACGGCGCTGTTCAACTACCTCTATGCCAAAAAGCGCGGCGGCCGTTTCATCCTGCGCTACGACGACACCGACCGCGCCCGCTCCACGGCGGAATTCGCCGACGCCATCGCCGAGGACCTGCGCTGGCTTGGCATCGTGCCGGACGAGGTGGCGCGGCAGTCGGAGCGGTTCGCGCGCTACGATGCGGCGGCCGGGCGCCTGCGCGCCGACGGCCTGCTCTACGCCTGCTTTGAGACCGAGGAAGAGCTGGAATATCGCCGCCGCCGTCAGCTCGCCCAGCACCGCGCGCCGGTCTACGATCGCGCCGCGCTCAAACTCTCGGCCGAGGATCGCACCCGGCTCGAGGCCGAGGGGCGAAAACCCTATTGGCGCTTTCGGCTCGATCATCGCGTGGTGACGTGGCGGGACGGGGTACGCGGCGAGCAGCGCATCGACTGCGCCTCGCTGTCCGATCCCGTGCTGATCCGCGCCGACGGCAGCTATCTCTATACGCTGCCCTCGGTGGTGGACGACATCGAGCTCGGCGTTACCGACGTCATCCGCGGCGAGGATCACGTCACCAACACCGCGGTGCAGATCCAGTTGTTCGAGGCGCTGGCAGCCGCCGCGCCGCGCTTTGCCCACCACAACCTCCTGACGCTGCCGAGCGGCGAGGGACTGTCGAAGCGGCTCGGCCATCTGTCGCTCGGGGCGCTGCGCGACGACGGGTTTGAGCCGGCGGCGGTGGCGGCACTCGCCGTGCTGATCGGCACTTCGCTTACGGTGGAGCCGGTCGCCGGGCTCGACGACCTGATGAATCGCGTCGATCTGACGGACGTGTCGCAGTCGGCGGCGAAATTCGACCCGGCCGAATTGCGCAGCCTCAACGCGCGCACGCTGCACGGCCTGCCGTTCGAGGCCGTCGCGGCGCGGCTCGCGGCGCTCGGTGTCAGTGGCGGGCCGGCGTTCTGGGAGGCGGTGCGCCCCAATGTGGCGCTGCTGGACGAGGCGCGGCTGTGGTGGGAGGTCGTCGCGACTGATGCGACCTATGCCACCGACGACCCGGCGCTGGTTCGCGTTGCGGCCGGGCATCTGCCGCCCGAACCGTGGGACGCCGACACCTGGGGCCGGTGGACAAAGTCGGTTGCGGCCGCGACGGCCAGCAAGGGGCGGGCGCTTTACCACCCGCTGCGGCTGGCGCTGACCGGCCGCGAGCAGGGGCCGGAGCTCAAACTCTTGTTGCCTCTGATCGGCCGCGCCCGCGCCCTGCAACGGCTCGAGGCGGCGGGCTGAACCGCAATTGCCTCAGTGGGCAGGATCGGTTATAGCCGTGTGGAACGTTTCTCTTTCCCACCCCGCTCGCCCAAACCTCACGCGCGCCCGCCGTCCATGAAGAACGACGCCATCCTGGCCCGGATTTCCGACTATTGCCGCGACAACGGCATGGCCGAATCCACGTTCGGCCGCCATGCCGTCAACGACGGCAAGCTGGTGGCGCGGCTGCGCGAGGGCAAGCGCATCACCATCGACACGCTGGAGCGCATCCAGGCGTTCATCGCCGCCGGCCTCGGCGAGGATGCGCCGAAGCCGGACCTGCGCGCCGTGCCGCTCGAGCGTCGCGACCCGCGCGCCAACTTCCGCTTTTTCGAGAACCGCCAGAAATACCTGCTGTTCGTCCACACCTGTAGCGAGAAGCGGGTGATCGCCCAGCGGGTGGCGATGGAGCTTGGCAGCATTCATCCGCGCCCGCCGGCGCTGCGGCTGTTCGATGCCGGCATCGGCGACGGCACCGTGCTGGCGCGCGTGTTGCGCGCCATGCACGGGCGTTTTCCCCACATGCCGTTCTATATCGCCGGCAAGGAAATCAGCCTCGAGGACGTGCGGCTGACGCTGGAGAAAATTCCCGACCGGCTGTTCGAACATCCCGCCTCGGTGTTCGTCCTCACCAACATGTATTACAACGAGGCGCCGTGGCTGACGCCGCGCACCGCGGCGGCGGCCTCCGCCACCGTCTGGCACGAGGTCGCGTTGCGCGGCACGTCCTCCGGCGAGTTCGCCGACCAGATCACCGCGCTCGAGCCGTTCCTCGAGGAGAACTGGCGCGCCAGCGTCTCGCCGCGCTCCGGCATGCCGGTGTACGAGCGGCCGGCGGTGATCGTGCTCTATCGCGAGGATCACCGCTTCCTGCTCGATGCCGTGATCCCGCGCGCCGGCCGGGCCGAGGCCAATTTCGACCTGGTGATCGCCTCGCAGCCCTATCGGGCCAAATCCTCGGTCAACTTCCGGGCCCGGCGCATCATTGCGCCGCTGGCCAGGGCGCTGCGCGCCGGCGGCCGCTTGATAGGAATCCATTCTCACGGCGGCGATCCGGGGATGGATATCGTCCATGCCGTGTGGCCGGGGGAAAACCCTTTCTCCGTCAGCCGGCACGACCTGTTGCGGGCGGTTAAGTATGAATTGGGCAGCGCCGCGCGGGATCTCAATTTCAACGCTTATGCCGATAGCCGTTCGATCTTTCGATATGATATGGAGGCGCTGCCGCACGAGGTGACCGGGCCGATCGGAACCTCGACGGCCTTTGCTGCCTGGAACGCGGCGGTGTATGTGGCTCAGGTCGAGGACGATCGCCTCGCCGAGATCACCGAGACCGGCCGCTACCTCGAAACCACCAAGGACGTGTTGCGCCGGCATAACGGGCTTTGGTTCTACGACGAATCCTACGTCATCTCGCGCCGGCGCGATTGACACTTCAGGATATCACTTGAACGGCGGCCGTCTGCGATCCGGCGGAAAGGGGTTATTGATGCGCGAGTCTTATCTGTTTACCAGCGAGTCGGTGTCCGAAGGCCATCCGGACAAGGTGTGCGATCGCATCTCCGACGAGATCGTCGATCTGTTCTTCCGCGAAGGTCCGAAAGCGGGCATCGACCCGTGGGCGATCCGCGCCGCCTGCGAAACGCTGACGACGACCAACAAGGTCGTGGTGGCCGGCGAGACCCGCGGTCCGAAGACCGTGACCAACGAGGTCATCGAAGGGGTGATCCGCTCCGCGATCAAGGATATCGGCTACGAGCAGGACGGCTTCCACTGGAAGACCTGCGACATCGAGATTTTGCTGCACCCGCAGTCGGCCGACATCGCGCAGGGCGTCGACGCCTTGCAGCCCGGCACCAATCGCGAGGAGGGTGCGGGCGACCAGGGCATCATGTTCGGCTACGCCACCAACGAGACGCCCGACCTGATGCCGGCGCCGCTGTTCTACGCCCACAAGATCCTGCGCCTGATTTCCGAGGCGCGCCATTCCGGCAAGGAAAAGGTGCTCGGCCCCGATTCCAAGAGCCAGGTCACGGTGCGCTACGAGAAGGGCCGGCCGGTCGGCGTCACCCAGATCGTGGTGTCGCACCAGCATCTGATCGAGGACATGACCTCCGACCAGGTGCGCGAACGGGTCGAGCCGTATGTGCGCCAGGCGCTGCCGGCCGACTGGATCACCGACAAGACGCAGTGGCACGTCAACCCGACCGGAAAGTTCTTCATCGGCGGGCCGGACGGCGACTCCGGCCTGACCGGCCGCAAGATCATCGTCGATACCTACGGCGGCGCGGCCCCGCATGGCGGCGGCGCGTTCTCCGGCAAGGACCCGACCAAGGTGGACCGCTCGGCGGCCTATGCCTCGCGCTATCTCGCCAAGAACATCGTCGCCGCCGGCCTTGCCGACCGCTGCACGCTGCAACTCGCCTACGCCATCGGGGTGGCGCGGCCGCTGTCGATCTATGTCGATACCCACGGCACCGGCAAGGTCGAGGAAGACCGGCTGGAGAAGGCGGCGGCCGAGGTGATGGACCTGACCCCGCGCGGCATCCGCAAGCATCTCGACCTCAACAAGCCGATCTACGCCCGCACCGCGGCTTACGGGCATTTCGGCCGCACGCCGGATGCCGACGGCGGCTTCTCGTGGGAAAAGACCGACCTCGCCGACGCCTTCAAGAAGGCGGTGTGATTGTCTTTCCCTCTCCGCTCGTGGGAGAGGGTGGCTGCGAAGCAGCCGGGTGAGGGGGCTTTGCGACGCTCCCCCTCACCCGACAGACCATTTGGAAGCGCCGTCATGCCCTCTCCCGCGAGGGGAGAGGGCGCGACAACCGACGCGCTCATGAAACTCTGATTTAGGATTCTGCGACATGACCACCGCCGCTCCCGACTACATCGTCAAGGATATCGGCCTCGCCGACTTCGGCCGCAAGGAAATCTCGCTCGCCGAGACCGAAATGCCCGGCCTGATGGCGACGCGCGAGGAATACGGCCCCA
>JBDHSY010000229.1:0-5412 GCA_039808405.1 Xanthobacteraceae bacterium | reverse complement strand
TGCCGTCTACTGCGGGTTCAGCGACGACACCAATGCGCGCAATTTCCCCGGCCTCAACTTCTCTCCAAAGGAGATGGCGGAGGGCATCCGCTTTGCCCATGACCACGGCAGCAAGGTGCTGGTGGCGATCAACACGTTTGCCCGCGCCGGCGATACCGATCCGTGGCGGCGCGCGGCCGATACGGCGGTCGCCTGCGGCGCCGATGCAGTGATCGCCGCCGATATCGCCGTGCTCGATCACATGGCGCTGAACCACCCGCAGACGCGGCTGCATCTGTCGGTGCAGGCGGCGGCCGCGACGCCCGAGTCGATCGGCTTCTATACCGAGGCGTTCGGCGTGCGCCGCGTGGTGCTGCCGCGCGTATTGTCGGTGCAGGAGATCGCCGCGCTCAACCGCGCCATCGCGGTCGAGACCGAGGTGTTCGTGTTCGGCGGCCTGTGCGTGATGATGGAAGGGCGCTGCCACCTGTCGTCCTACGCCACCGGGCGCTCGCCGAACCTCAATGGCGTCTGCTCGCCGCCCGAGGCGGTGAGCTACGAGGAAACAGGCGAGGCGACCACGGCGCGCCTCTCCGGGTTCACCATCGATCGCTACCAGCCCGGCACGCCGGCCGGCTATCCGACGCTCTGCAAGGGCCAGTTCAAGGCCGGCGGCAAGAGCGGCTACCTGTTCGAGGACCCCGTCAGCCTCAACGCCGGCACCATGATCGTGGCGCTCAAGGAGGCGGGCGTCACGGCGCTGAAGATCGAGGGCCGCCAGCGTGGCAAGGGTTATGTGTCCGAGGTGGTGCGCGCCTTCCGCCGCGCCGTCGATGCGGCCGAGCGGGGCCGCGACCCGGTCGAGATCGAAGGCATTCTCGCCAGCCTGTCGGAGGGTGGCCGGCAGACCACCGGAGCCTACCGCAAGACGTGGCGATAGCTTGGAGATAGGAGACGTGTCGATCGCGCTGACGCTCGGACCGACGTTCTTCCATTGGCCGCCCGACCGGCTGCGGGACTTTTACCACCGCATCGCCGACGAGGCGCCGGTCGAGCGCGTTCATGTCGGCGAAGTGGTCTGCGGCAAGCGCATGCCGTTTTCCGATCCGGTGTGGCCGGAAGTGATCGAACGTCTGGAGCGCGGCGGCAAGGAGGTGGTCTTGTCGACGCTGGCGATGCCGACGCTGCCGCGCGAGCGCCGCGCCGTCGAGGAATTCTGCGCCGACGGCCATCTGGTGGAGATCAACGATGTCACCGCGTTGCCGGCCCGCGCCGGCGGGCCGTTCGTGGCGGGGCCGTTTCTCAACGTCTACAACGAGGCGACGGCGCAGTTTCTCATCCGCCGCGGCGCCTCGACCATCTGTCCGCCGGTCGAATTGCCGCTTGCGACCGTCGGTGCGGTGGCCGCGGCGTGCCCGGACGCCGAGTTCGAGGTGTTCGCCTTCGGCCGGCTGCCGCTGGCGCTGTCCGGGCGCTGTTACCATGCCCGGCTGCACGGCCTGCACAAGGATTCCTGCCAGTTCACCTGCGAGCAGGACCCCGACGGACTGGTGGTCGAAACGCTCGACGATCAGGCGTTCCTCGCCATGAACGGGGTGCAGACGCTGTCGGCGCAGGTGCAGGCAGTGATGTTTCCTCCCGCGGACCTGGACGCGCAGCGCATCCGTCGCCTGCGGCTGTCGCCGCATACCTGCGACATGGTGGCGGTGGCGCACACCTATCGTGCGGTGCTGACGGGAGACCTTGCGCCAGGCGAGGCGCTCGCCCGGCTCGGCGACCTCGATCTTCCCGGCACGCTGGTCGATGGCTATGCCCGCGGCGCCGCCGGATCGCAGCCGGTGGCACTGGCGTGAGCGTTGCGTGGACGTGGCGACTTTCCGGAGAGGAGGCGCGCCGGTTAGGGGGCTCAGGCGGGACAGTGGCGCGGAGGGCGACGGCCCGGCCTCGCCTGCCGCCAGCCGCGCCTCGATGCGCGCCGTCGTCGAGGGGCGGCGGCGCGGTTCGCTGCGGAAAACGCCTCCGCCGGCGATCTGGTTTTGCTGCGGCATGCGGGAGGGCAGCGCGGCCCCATAGCCTTCTCGGCCGCGCGCCTACCGCGCGAACCGATGCGTGGCGACGGAAGTCCGGTGGCTCTCGTTACTCAGACGAGGGCGCTGCCGTCCCGACGCTCTCCCGAATGCTGATTTCGAAGTCGGTATCCTCACGCTTGGAAGATTTCGTCGCGCCGCTGATCCTGTCGAACAGGATTTGAGCCGCACGCTCGCCGATCTCGGCGTGATGGACGTCGACCGTCGTCAGTGCCGGGATCAGATGCTGGGCGAAGTCGAAACCGCCGAAGCCGGCCACGGCGATGTCGCCGGGAACCGACAGGTTCTTCCGTTGCAGGGCGAACATGGTCCCGGCGGCAACGACGTCGTTGAGGCAGAACACGGCGTCCGGGCGATCCTTGCTCCGAAGAATCTGCTCGGCGGCCTCGACGCCGGACGCCATGCTGCGGATGTCGTTGACGTAGTAGACGAGCGGCGCGGTGACGCCATGCGCCAGCAAGGCGGCGGTATAGCCTTTCCGCCGCATCTCCGCCCGCCGGTCGCGCTGCGCGGCGCCGATGAAGGCGATGCGCCGATAGCCGAGCCCGAGCAGCGTGGCCGTCATCGCTTTCGCCGCGCTGAAGTTCGACAGCGCGACGATGCTGTCGATCGGCGTTCTGGTGGTGTCCCAGGTTTCGACGACGGGCAGGCCGGACTGGCTGAGCAGTTTCCGGGTTTCCGGCAGGTGCGAGACGCCGACGACGATCAGGCCGTCGACGCGCCGCCCGAGCAATGCTGCGACGGCGCGATGTTCCTCCGCGAGGTCGTAGTTCGTTTCGGCGAGAACGAGCTGGGCGCCGTAGCGGCGGGCGACGCCGCCGATGCCCCGGACGGTATCCGAGAAGATCGAGCTGGCGATGGTCGGCAGGATGACCGCGATGGTGCCGCTTCGTCGCGACGCCAGCGAAGAGGCGACGAGATTGTGGATATAGCCGGTTTCCCGGATCGCGGTTTCGACGCGCTTGCGCAGGTCGGGGGTGACCGCATCCGGTTGACGCAGAGCGCGCGACACCGTCATCGTCGAGACGCCGGCGCGTTTTGCGACCTCCGCCATCGTGATGGTGGCAGCCCCATGCCGGGGCGGTGTCGGTGTTTTCGCCATACTGATCCCGGGGCCGTCCTGCCGGATGAGACCAGACGAACCTCGCCCCTGCCGTTCACACTCCGATCGATCTGCGTGCCGGGCGATTCGTCCGAGATCCCGATGCCGGGATCGCTGATATCAGGCTTTACCCGATGGTGCACGGATCGCCGTCCGGCTGTCCCTCGTCCTTTGGGATGAGGTGCTTGACAGGTATTTATGTTAGCGATAACAGTTCTAATGTTAGCGCTAACATAAGGCGATGGGCAATGGACACTCGAACGGCGACTGCCTTGCAGGCGGACGTTCTGGTCGTCGGCGGCGGTGCCGCCGGCGTCGCCTGCGCCGTTGCGGCGGCAAGGCGCGGTCGCAAGGTCATCCTCGTCGAGCGTTACGGGTTTTGCGGCGGTGGCGCGGTGGCCGGTCTGTCGGGGACGATCTGCGGTCTCTATACGGCGTCCGACCGCCGCAACTCGCAGCCGGAGCAGGTGGTGCACGGCTTCGTCGATGAGTTCATCGCGCTGCTGGAGGCACGCGGTGGCCTCACGGCGCCGGTCCAGTACGGCAAGACCTATACACGGGTGCACGATCCGCTGGTGTGGCGCGAGGCCGCCGACCATGTGCTCGGCGCCGAGCCCAATGTGCGCGTGATCCTGCATGCGACCGTGATCGGGGCGCTGTGCGAGGGCGAACGGATTGTCGGGGTCGATGTTTTCACCAAGCAGGGGCCGTTGCGGATCACGGCGAAGGTCGTGGTCGATGCCTCCGGCGACGCCGACGTCGCCGCCATGGCCGGGCGTCGGCTGACGAAGGGCAAGGACGGCCACATCCAGAATCCGACCATGATCTTCCGGCTGGCGGGCGTCGATGTCCCGCGCTTCCTGAGCGTTGCCGGCACCGATTCCATTCTCGATGCCGCGACCTCGGCGCTGATCGCCGAGCTTCACCGGTCGGGCGCCTACGATCTTCCGCGCGCCAAGATTTTTCTGTTTCCGACCCCGCGACCGGGCGAACTTTTATGCAATGCGACGCGGATCGTCGGCCGCGACGGCCGCGAGCTCGATGCCACGGTGATCGCCGATCTGACCGAGGCGGAGGTCATGGGACGGCGGCAGGTCCGAGAATATGCCCGGTTCATCGCCGATCGCATTCCCGGCTGCGAGAAAGCGTTCGTCAACGATACCGGCGTTCAGGTCGGCATTCGCCAGACCTGGCAGATCGTCGGGCGCGAGCGGTTGACCAACGAGGCGGTCACCTCCGCGCGCAAGCGGGCCGACGGCATCTGCCGTTCGCCGTGGCCGATCGAATTGCACTCGGGCGAGAAGCCGCATCTCAACTGGATTCTCGACGACTATTACGAGGTGCCGTTCGACTGCTTCGTGCCTGCCGACGGCGCGGGATTGCTGGTGGCCGGCCGCTGCCTCTCGGCCGAGCACGAGGCCATGGCGTCGGCGCGCGTGACGGCCCAGTGCTTCAGCTACGGCCAGG
This sequence comes from Xanthobacteraceae bacterium, assembly GCA_039808405.1. Taxonomy (GTDB): domain Bacteria; phylum Pseudomonadota; class Alphaproteobacteria; order Rhizobiales; family Xanthobacteraceae; genus PRO6. Next base: position 777 of record JBDHSY010000229.1, on the reverse strand, counting down.
CCGTCGGCATCGCGGCCGATGCGATGTGCGACGATCCCGGCCGCCCGCCGTCCGGGGAATACGTACGGGCCGAGCTCAACCGGCTCGGCGCGCAACTCGACCAATAGGCAATAAGCACATGGACTTTCCTGACCTGCGCAGCAATTTCGAGCCGGGAACGACGCGCTGGGCGGTTCGCCGCGCGCAATGGCTGGCGATGGGCCTGAGCGAGCAGGACTTGCTCAAGCCGAAGATCGCCATCGTCAACAGCTCCAGCAAACTGTCCGTCTGCTATTCGCACCTCGATGCTGTGTGCCGGGTCGTGGAGGGCGCCATCCGCGCGGCGGGCGGGGTGCCGTTCGAAATCCGCACCGTCGCGCCGTCGGATTTCATCACGAGTGCGGGGCGGCAGGCGCGCTATTTGATGCCGAGCCGCGATCTGCTCGTCAACGATATCGAGGTGCAGGTCGAAGGCGCCGAGCTTGACGGCATGGTGCTGCTGTCGTCGTGCGACAAGACCACGCCGGCCCACCTGATGGCCGCGGCGCGCCTCGACATTCCCGCGATCGTGGTGCCGTGCGGCTATCAGCTCGGCGGCGAATGCGACGGCTGCCGCGTCGACATCGAGGAAGTCTACAAGGCTGTCGGTTTGCTCAAATCCGGGGCGATCACGCTCGACCAGTTGTCGGCGATGACCTGCACGGCCATCACCGGGCCCGGCGTGTGCGCGGGGCTGGCGACAGCGAACACCATGCAGGTGCTCGCCGAAGCGCTCGGGATGGCGCTGCCCTGCAGCGC
>JBDHSY010000228.1:0-5429 GCA_039808405.1 Xanthobacteraceae bacterium | reverse complement strand
CGCTTGTGGTTGGCGATCACGCCTCGATGGCGAAGCGCCGCCTGCACGCGGCGCCAGCCATAGGCTTCGAACTCGTCACAGATCGCGGTGATTGCGTTCAGCAGCTCGCCGTCACTACTGCGCGCCGCAGGTGCATCGTAATAGGTTGATCGCGCGATACCCATCAGCCGGCATCCTTCAGCGATGGACAGACCGCGGGGCCGGTGATTACGGATGTAGTCGCGCTTTTCTGCCGGGGTGTGTTTTTCAGAGCCCCTTTTAAAAACTCCAGTTCGAGCGCCTGACGACCGACCAACCGCTCGAGCGCGGCGATGCGCGCTTCATACTCCTGGACCAGATCCGCTGCGCGAGCGTCGTCGCTCAGCGCGCTAGTCTCGTACTTTTCGACCCAGATACGGATCAGGTTACGCGAAAGGTCGTGGCGCTTGGCCAGGCCGTGGAGCGTCTCGCCACCCAGAAATTCCTGGGCGACCTGGCGTTTGAACTCAATGCTATGGGATCGATGCCTCGGCATGGGCTTTTCTCCAAAGCCCGGCCACCCGGTCAATCCAGCCCTCGCTTACCTGTCCGGCACCAGGGGCCCACTCCACGGGGCCGTGAGGATTTCAGCTTGACACCGTCAGGTTAGGCAAAGAGTATGTCTAAATGATATCAGAACACCGCTCCTATAATAGGGACGACGACGGGCGAGAGGCGCTTCGCAGTCGCTCGACGGTCCGTGCTCTTAAGGTTCTCATCTTATTGGCCGAGGCTGGAGAGGAGCTTGGCGTTCGGGAGATCGCCCGGCGTCTAAAGGTCGGGTCTTCCATTGCCCAACGCTACGTCTCGACGCTTGCGGAGTGGGGGTTTGTCGAGCGTGTCGACGGCAATCAGAAGTACCGGATCGGTTATCGCGCGTTCCAGGTGGGACAAAGCTACGTCGCGGGAGGGCAGCTTCAAGAAGTCAGCCTACCAGAGCTGCGGCAGATGGCGGCCGACCAGATCAACGCCTATCTCGGCGTTTTGCGCGACAACTCGGTGATTTACCTTGAGGCGCTGCAGAGCAAAGGACCCATTGCGATCACAAGTATGCCGGGCGCTCGTGGCACACTGCACTCTACTGCATTTGGCAAGGCGCTGTTGGCTGATCTGTCCGATGAGGAGGTGGCCGCTCACCTTGGCCCTGAGCCTTACGAGCGAAAGACACGCAGAACAAAGACGACGTTCAAACAAGTTATCCAGGACATTAGACGGGTCCGGCGGGTCGGCTACGCGTCGTCCGACGGTGAGAATCTGATGAGTGTATTTGCGATCGGCGCGGTTATTCGCGACAGTTCGGGCCAGGCGGTGGCCGCGATCAGCGGTGCGTTGCCGCGCAGCGACATGCGTGAGAAGGATCAGGAGCGATTGCGCGACTCCGTCGTCGCAGCAGCGCAGCGAATATCGCTGAGGCTCGGTGCGCCCGTTGAAGGTGTGCCCTCCGAACAAAAACGACAATACGCAGGTTAGCTGGAGCAAGCGTGCAGAAAATGCTGATGAACGCCAATCGTCTGTTCGAAAAGATGAGCCGGGACGGGCTCGACGCGGTCGTCGCGACCATGCCGGAGAACGTCACTTACACGTCCGGCTTTTGGGCGATGAGCCACTGGATACGCCGCGGCCCGCAGGCGTATGTGCTGACGCCAAAGCCGGAGGCAGGCGAGCCCGCAATCGTCACCAGCACCGGCATCATCGATCTTGCGGTTGAGGATGACGTCTGGGTCAAGGACGTGCGGCGTTACGGCGCGTTCTTCTTCGATCGTTCGGCCGACGTTCAATTGGGCGAGCAGGATACCAGGATACAGGAACTGGTTGACGGTGCGCAGGATATCGATGCGGTCAGCGCGCTGGTGCGCGCAATCAAGGACCGCAAGCTGGAGCGGGCGCGGATCGGCGTCGATGAGATAGGCATCGTGCCGCAGAATTGGGACAGGCTTGCGAGCGAGTTGCCGGAAGCGACCTTGGTGCGTGCGGCGGATGTCTTCCGTTATGCCCGCGCCATCAAGACCCCGGAGGAGATCGCCCGGTTGCGTCGCTCGGCGCAGATCGCCGATCTGTCAATCACCGCCGCGCTCGATATTGCAGCAGAGGGCGTAACCGAAAACGAGCTGGCACGGGTCTTCCACACCACAACGATCAATGAGGGCGGTTCGCCGGTGCTCGGATGTGTTGGCTGCGGGTCGCGCAGCGCGATGACCAATGTTCAGCCGTCGGACTATCGGTTGAAGCGCGGAGATATCATCCGCTTCGATGCGGGCGGGCGTTACCGGCACTACCGTGCCGATATCGCGCGCAACGGCGTATTGGGCGAACCGTCAAAAAAAGTCGCGCAGTATCATCGCGCTATCTCCGTCGGGCTTGAGCGGGCCATTGCCATGATCAGGCCCGGCGTGCGTGCCGCCGATGTCTTCAAGGCATGCGTGGAGACGGTTCGTCGTGAAGGCCTGCCTCATTACCAGCGCAACCATGTCGGTCACGGCATTGGCCTGGACGGTTACGATGCGCCCGATATCGCTCCATCGAGCAACGCGACATTTGAGGAAGGCATGGTGATCTGCGTCGAGACGCCTTACTACGAACTCGGCTTCGGCGGATTGCAGGTTGAAGATACGATGGTTGTCACGAAGGATGGCGTCGAGTCCTTCATGCTCAGCAGCACCAAATTGCGGATCGTCTGATGGCCAGGGTCGTCGCCCTCAAATGCATCCGCTGCGGTGAGCAGTACCCTCCGGCGTCTTACACGCAGGATTGCCCGGCGTGCCGTCCGGTCGCCAGCAGCAATCTTACGGTCGTCTATGATGACGCGCTGTTCCGGCCTCGGTCGCGGCCGAAGTCGGCAAGGAATGCCGGGCTGTTCAGCTATGGTGATATCCTGCCTTACTCGGAGCAGCAGGCGGTCTCGCTCGGGGAGGGCAACTCTCCGCTTCACCACCTCAAACGCGCGGCGTCAGTCCTCGGCATGAGTCAGCTATTCGCCAAGGATGAGACGCGCAATCCGACGTGGTCGTTCAAGGATCGGCTGGCTGCATCGGCCGTCTCGTCAGCGAAGGCGCTGGGCGTAAGTAGCATCGTGTCGAGTTCGTCCGGCAATGCCGGTGCCGCCGTTGCCGCCTATGCGGCCAAGGCCAGACTGCCTTGCGTGATTCTGACCTTCAAGGGTTCGACCGGCCCGATGGTGACGCAGATGCGGGTCTATGGGGCGAAGGTCATCACGCTTGAGAACAAGGCCGACCGCTGGACGCTGATGCAGGAGGCCGTCGAACGCTATGGCTGGTTTCCAACGTCGCCGTTCTTCGGCCCCGCCGTCGGCAGCAATCCCTACGGCATCGAAGGCTACAAGAGCCTCGCCTATGAAATCGCCAGTCAGATGAATTGGCAGGTGCCGGACTGGTGTGTTCTTCCGGTGTGCTACGGCGATGCGCTTGTCGGCATGTGGCGAGGATTTTCCGAACTCGTAGGGCTGGGCTGGACAGACCGCATGCCCCGTCTTGTCGCGGCCGAGGTTTATGGTTCGATCGGCAGCGCATTGGCGAACGGCGGCGATGTGCTGCCGGAGATGAGCAAGACCCACGATACCGTCGCAGTGTCGATCGGCGCAACACGCGGGACGTTCCAGGCGCTCGATATGGTTCGCAGGAGCAACGGCCAGGCCGTGAGCATCGCGGACGCAGATATGATGCGATGGCAACGCACGCTCGCGGCCGACGAAGGGCTTTATGACGATCCATCGTCGGCCGGCGCGGTGGCGGCAATCGAAACATTGAGGAAGCGTGGTGTGATCGCGCCGGACGAGGCGGGCGTCGCCCTATTGGCAGCGAGCGGGTTGAAAGATCCAGCGGCGACGGGTTGCTTCTTGTCCGAAGACGCGGACGTTCCGCTTGATCTCAATAGTGGCAGGAGGATGCTCGTTTCGGAAGAAGCCTGAAAGACCAGGGGATCGATCATTAAAATGGAGGGAGTGAAATGCTAAAACAAACGCTGTTAGTCGGCCTAGGTCTTGCAATGTCCGTGGCCGCGGTTCCGGGTGTGACCCCGGCGCGTGCCGAATATCCCGAGAAGCCGATTACGATGATCGTGCCATGGTCGGCGGGTGGCAGCACCGACCAAACCGCGCGGGTGCTGGCGAAGGCGGCCGAAGCCCACCTCGGTCAGCCGATCGTCATCATCAATCGTCCCGGCGCTTCGACTACGATCGGGCTTGCCGAGCTCGCCAAGGCGGTGCCCGACGGTTACACGATTGGCACATTGTCGAGCACCTCCTACATGGTCGCCTTGCAGGGGCGGCAGTTGCCTTTTGATCCGATCGAGAGTTTTTCGTTCGTCAGCTATTATGGCGACAACCTCATCGGCATCGCCGTCCTTGAAGAATCGCCGTTCAAGACAATCCAGGATCTTATCGAGGAAGGTAAGAAGTCTCCGGGCAAGCTGAAATTCGGAACGGCGGCTTTCGGAAGTACGCAGCATCTCACGACCGAGGCTCTCCAGAAGATTTCCGGGGCCAAGTTCGTTCATGTTCCCTACAACGGCTCCGCGGCGTCGATCCCGGCTCTTCTGGGAAAGCAGGTTGACTTCATAACCGAGGTTTCAACCTGGGTCCCCTTCATGGAAAACAAGCAGGTTCGTGTTCTCGCGATGACGACGCCTGCACGCTCTAGCTACTTTCCCGATATCCCGACCCTGAAGGAGCTCGGTTATCAATCGCTGCGCTCGGTGCAGGCGATCCTCGGCCCCGCCGGGATGCCCGAGCCGATCCGTGCTAAGCTTGAAGGCGCTTTCCGCAAGGCTTTGTCTGACACGGCTTTCAAGGAGACGATGAAGCGGCTTGCCATGGAGATAGTTGATCTGTCCGGACCGGACGCCAAGAAACTCGTCCAGGAAGAATATGATCTTGCCAGGCGCTTGAATGAGGAACTCAAGAATAGCGCTCAATCGCAGAATAACGAGCCTAAGAAATAGGCATTCGCGCTGTGTGTAACTAGCCGATGATCGAGGGTGATATGAGGCAGGTGTTTCGACCGACACCGTGTATGGCGATCGTGATGGCCGCCGTTGCATTGGTGTTCTTGTCAGGCGGTTATCAGATTGGCCTCTGGCAGGGTGAGATGCCGGGTGCGGGGCTTTTGCCATTCGTGGCGGCGCTTCTCTTGTTGCCCTTGACGTCGCGCATTTTTTTCGAGCGGTCTGCGGACGAAACCGCATTCAATCGCAGGCCGCTCGGCGCAGTTCTATTGCTTGCGTGTTACGCAGCGATCCTACCGTTGCTTGGTTTTATCATTCCGACGGTGATCATGATCATCGTCTGGATCAAGGCGTTTGACGAGCAGCGTTTATTGCCCGCCACGATTGTTGCGGTCATTCTGACACTCGCCGGCGCGTTTCTATTTGTGACGTTGCTTCAGGTTCCCATGCCG
>JBDHSY010000227.1:0-5440 GCA_039808405.1 Xanthobacteraceae bacterium | reverse complement strand
GGACGAGCGCGGAAAGGGCGAGCGCCAGCCCCATCTCGTCGTCGCGGGTGGAGAGGATTGCGGTGATCATGGCGCCCTCTTAGCGCACAGGACGGCAATTGCCAGCGGAAGTTTCACGCCTATATGTTCTTGATATGTTCCCTGTCCCAGGATAGGAATATTTTCATGACGACACATAGCCGCCGATTCGTCCCCGTCCGCGCCGCCGAGAAGACCGACGAGTTCATCATCGGCACCCGGGCCGCCGAAGATCGCCGCAACGGCCGTGGCGCCGAGAGCAACCGTTCGGGCCGTTTCGAGCCGAGCGAGCGCCAGCTGCTCGACGACGGCTGGGGCTCGCTCGACACGCTGCCGGTGTTCAAGACCGAGGTGCAGGAGGAGCATCCGCGGAAGATCATCACGACCAACGATTCCCCGGACATTTCCTTCGACCGGTCGATCAATCCCTATCGCGGCTGCGAGCACGGCTGCGTCTACTGCTTCGCGCGGCCGACGCACGCCTATATGGGCCTGTCGCCGGGGCTCGATTTCGAATCGAAGCTGTTCGCCAAGCCGGACGCGCCGGCGCTGCTCGAACAGGAACTGGCGGCGCCGGGCTACGAGCCCCGCCTGATCGCCATCGGCACCAACACCGACCCGTACCAGCCGATCGAGCGCCAGCACACCATCATGCGCGGTATTCTGGAGGTGCTGGAGCGCGCCGGCCACCCGGTCGGCATCGTCACGAAATCGGCGCTGGTCACGCGCGACATCGACATTCTCTCGCGGATGGCCAAGCGCAACCTCGTCAAGGTGGCGCTGTCGGTGACGACGATGGACCCGAAGCTGGCGCGCAGCATGGAGCCACGCGCGGCGACGCCGGCCAAACGGCTGGAAGCCCTCAAACTGCTGAGCGAGGCCGGCATCCCGACCACGGCGATGGTGGCGCCGGTGATCCCGGCGCTCAACGACAGCGAGATCGAGCGCATCGTCGACGCCGCCGCCTTCGCCGGCGTCAGGGAGGCGAATTACGTGCTGCTGCGGCTGCCTCTGGAGGTGCGCGACCTGTTCCGCGAATGGCTGATGGCGCATTACCCCGACCGCTACCGCCACGTCTTCACGCTGATCCGCGACATGCGCGAGGGCCGCGATTACGATTCGCAGTGGGGCACGCGCATGAAGGGCACCGGGCCGATGGCGTGGATGATCGGCCGCCGCTTCGAGGCGGCCTGTGCCAAGGCTGGGCTCAACAAGCGCCGCACCAAACTCACCACCGAACATTTCGTGCGGCCGAAGCGCGTCGGCGAGCAACTGTCGCTGTTCTGACGGGCCTGCCGGCCGCCCATCACCTCGTCATGCGCGGGCTTGTCCCGCGTATCCACGTCTTTGCGGCGATTCAGCGAAGGAAGACGTGGATGGCCGGAACGACGTCCGGCCATGACGGAGAAGAAAAAGCACGGCTCCATCAGGCCGCGTGCGTGGTCAGGTTGAGCCCGACCGCGCCGATCACGATCAGCGCGATGAAGGCGGTCTGGGCCAGCGACAGCGGCTGCTTCAGAAACAGCCAGCCGATCACCGAGATGGCGGCGATGCCAACCCCCGACCAGATCGCGTAAGCGACGCCGACCGGAATCCGGGTCAGGACCTGCGACAGCACCCAGAAGCAGCCGCTGAACAGCACGATCGAGGCGAGGCCGTAGAGCGGCCGGCCAAAGCCCTCCGACTTGGTGAGCAGCGTCGTCGCCGTCACCTCCAGCGCGATGCACAGCCCGAGCAGGGGCCAAGGATTGAATGCCGTCATCGTCGGGTCTCCGCATCTACAGCGTTTTCAAGCGACGCCTGCCCTCGGGCTTGACCGAGGGTGGAAACCGGCCGTCGCCGGGCCGGAGCCGGTTATGGCCCGGCGAAGGCCGGTTCGCGTGACGAAAACGCATCAAAAACAATGATCCGGAGCTTTGCTTTCGATTCCATCGAAAGCAAAGCCCCGGTGTTGTGATTCGCCGGCAGAATAGCGGGCGCAACCGGCATTTTGCCATTGCGCCGCACGGCGGCGGCCCGCAGCATCGGGCCATGATTCGACAGGGAACCAGCCCCGGCGCGCGACCGGGCAAGGTGCGCCGGCCCGACTTCGCCCGCGAGCGCGCGCTGTTCAAGGCCGGCGTCTGGCCGGTCGCCGGCTGCGACGAGGCCGGGCGCGGTCCGCTCGCCGGCCCCGTTGTCGCGGCCGCCGTGGTGCTCGATCCAAAACGTGTGCCCAAGGGGCTCGACGATTCCAAGCGGCTCACCCGCGCGCGCCGCGAAGAACTGTTCGAGGAGATCTGCACCACCGCCACTGTTGCGGTGGTGTCCGCCTCGCCCGAGCGCATCGCCCGCGACAATATCCTGCAAGCCTCGCTGTGGGCGCTGTCGCGCGCCGTGGCCGGGCTGCCGGAGCCGCCGCGCCATGTGCTGGTCGATGGCCGCGATACGATCGAGGTGAACTGCGCCTGCGAGGCGGTGATCGGCGGCGACGGGCTGATCGCCTCGGTCGCGGCCGCCTCCATCGTCGCAAAAGTCACCCGCGACCGCCTGATGTGCGCGCTCGCCGACGAATGCCCCGGCTACGGTTTCGAGAGCCACATGGGCTACGCGGTGCCCGCGCACCTCAAGGCGCTGGAGGACATGGGGCCGACCCTGCACCACCGCCGGCTGTTCGCACCGGTCGCGGCGGCGGCGCTGCGCCACACCCGCGTCGTCGTCACCGACGGCATGACGCGCGTGGAGCACGAGACGGTCACGCTCGGCACGTTCGATCTCGCCGCGAAATAGCGCCACCGGCTAGAGCGTTTTCAAGCGAAGTGGGAACCGGTTCGCGTGAAGAAAACGCGTCAAAACAAAATCCAAGAGCTCCGCTCCTGATTCCATCGAAAGGCGGAAAAGCTCTTAAGTTCCATGGCCGGCGGGGCCCGGTTGCCACCCCGCCTTGCGCCCTCTATCACAAGGCGCGCCGGCATCCGCCGGGCCGCTCTCGCCTCCGCAACCGCTTCAGGCCCGCATGCGCTTCACCTCCCTGCCCGTCGAGCTGATCCGCGCCCGGCCGCGGCTGATGGTGTGGATCGTGACGCTTCTGCTGGCGGCGCTGTGGCTGGCGGTGCCGCTTCTCGTCTATGGCAGCCCGCCCGGCGACGTCGCGATGCGGCTGGCTTATGGCCGCGAATATCAGGTCGGCATCGCGGCGGGACCGCCGCTAGCGTTCTGGCTCGCCGATATCGCCTTCCGCCTCGCCGGCAACCACATCGCCGGCGTCTACCTGCTGACGCAACTGTGCGTGGTGGCGACCTACTGGGCCGTGTTCGCGCTGTCGCGCGCCATCGTCGGCCCGCAGCACGCCGTCCTCGCGGTGCTGTTGACCGCCACCATCACCTTCTTCGGCTTTCCCTCGCTCGATTTCGGCCCGGACGTGCTGGCGCAGCCGTTGTGGGCGCTGCTCGTCGTCAGCGTCTGGCGCATCGTCGGCCAGGCCCGCCGCAGCGGCTGGTTCACGTTCTCGACCACCGCCGGGTTGTTGCTGCTGACGACGCCGGCGGCGCCTTTTTTGCTCCTGTTCGTGGCGGCCTTCGCGCTGGCGACACGGCGCGGCCGGCGCGCCCTTCTCTCGCGCGATCCGCTGCTGGCGCTGATCGCCATCGTCGTTCTGGCGCTGCCCTACCTGTTGTGGCTGATCCGCGCCGGCGACCTGCCGCCCGCGGCCTGGCCGGCGCTGCCGCCATGGCGCGAAGCGATGACGCAATGGGGCGCGCTGGTCGGCATCATGGCCGCCTCGCTGATCGGCCTCGCCGCCCTGGTCGCGGTCGGCTCGCTGCCCGTGCGCGGCCATCGCGGCGAGGCGCCGTACGTGATGCGGCGGCCGGTTGCGCCGTTCGCGCGCGCCTTCGTGCTGGTGTTCGCGCTGGTGCCGCCGCTTGGCGGCGCGCTGCTCTCGGTCCTGACCGGTCATGACCGCGTGGTCGGCGGCGCCGGCACCGTGTTGAGCCTGAGCGGGCTCGCGGCCATGGTGTTGATGCGCGAGCGCATCGCGCTGCACCACCGGCCGGTGCTGCGCGCGATCTGGGCGGCGGCGGTGGCGGCGCCGGCGCTGGCGGTGATCGCGGCGGCGCTGTTCCAGCCCTGGCTCGGCCAGCACGAACTCGCCACCGCGCCGCCGGCGCGGGCGATCGGCGCCTTCTTCGCCGAGAATTTTGCGCGCCGCACCGGGCAGCCGCTGCCCGTCGTCGCCGGCGATCCGCAGCTTGCGGCGCTGATCGGCATGAGCGCGCCGCGTCCGCACGTCTTTCTCGATGCGACGCCGGAGCGCACGCCGTGGCTGAGCCTCGACGACGTCCGCAAAAGCGGCGGCGTCGTGGTGTGGCGGGCGACCGACACCGCCGGCGCCGCGCCGCCGGAAACCGCCGCGCGCTTTCCCGGCCTCGTCCCCGAACTGCCGCGCGCCTTCAGCCGCCTCGTCGACGGGCGATTGCCGCCGTTGCGTATCGGCTGGGCGATCCTGCGCCCGGCCGCCGCCCCTTGATCAGATCAGAGCCGGACCGGCCGGCCGCCGCGACGCCAGCGCGTCGGCGACGGCGGTGCGGATGTCGGCGACCGAGAACGGCTTGACCACCACGTCGTGGATGATGGCCTCGAGGTTGGAGGCGCGCTCGCGCTGATCGGCAAAGCCGGTCATCAGCAGGATCGTCACGTCGGGGAAGTCGCGCGTCACCGCAAGCGCCAGCGCGATGCCGTCCATCACCGGCATCCTGATGTCGGTCAGCAGCAGGTCGTACTGCCCGGCCTCGCTGACGAGCCGCTCGAGCGCCTCGGCGCCGTCCTCGACGGTCACCGTCTCGTGGCCGTCCATCGCCAGCGCGCGCGCCACCAGACGGCGCATCGAGTCCTCGTCATCGGCAATCAGAATGCGGGCCATGGCGATGAGACCTCCTGTCGCCCTCGCTCCGCGTTATGCGCCAGGATCGTGGCGATCGAGGAAACGCACTTCGACACCACGCCCCTCGGCCGGCGGTTCGGCGAGCCGCGAGCGGAACCGCGCCTTGCCGCCCGGCGCGAGCGTCGCCTGCTCGAGCGCGGCGGTCCAGGCATAGATTTCCGCGCCGTTGCCGTCGCGAACCGCGAAGCGCAGCCGCGGCACGTCGACCGCCTTGCGCGCCACGCTCTCGACCTCGCCCTCGACGGTCAGCACCGGCTTGCCGTCCGCGGTGTCGCGCACCGTTTTGACGTCGCGGAAGGCGAGGCCGCGCAGGTTGACGTCGAGCCCGATCGCCCGGAACAGCGGCGCCGTCTGCGGCAGCATCCGCACCACCTCGGCGCGCCACGCAACCAGCGATACCACCGCCAGTCCGGTGGCGAGACAGGCCGCCGGCCACGCCAGCGCACGGCGGCGCGGCTGAACCAGACGGCCGCCGCGCCTGGCCGGCTTGCGAACCCGCTT
>JBDHSY010000226.1:0-5478 GCA_039808405.1 Xanthobacteraceae bacterium | reverse complement strand
CGTTCGCACAGCATGACGGGAACGGCGCGCAACGCCACGTACACGGCGCGCGCCAGCGAGGCGGCGCCGATCGGGCCGTCGTTCTCGGCCATGGCCGGATTGAACCAGCCGCGGATCGGCAGCCCGGTCGCAATCACGACGTGCTGCTGCGGCGCGGTGCGCGCGGCAATCTCGCGCGCCGCCGTCATGCACAGCGGCTGCCCGCCGTTCAGCCGCCGCGATTCCTCGTAGAGCACCGGGATGAAGCCGCGCGCGGACAGATCGACCGAAATCAGCCGGTCGACGGCATTGCCGATGTTCAGTTGCGTGGCCGTCAGGGCGGAGGGTTTCGTCACTTTGCTGCTCCCTTTCCGGTGCCGGCCGGCAGCCGATCTGTCCAGGTGCCGAGATACGACTGGATCGCCGCGCGGCATCGCTCGACGCGGCGGACGTAGTCGCCGACCTGTCCGTCCGACGGAACATGCGCGCCATAGATCGCGCCACGGCGGAAATAGAACAGATACCGGTAGTCGGACGCGAACTCCTCGCTGAAGCCGTTTTTGACCAAAATGGTTTCGAGCACGTCCGCCGCGTCGGCGAAGCTGTAGGTGTCGCGGCATTCGGTGGCGTTCACCGCCTCCATGCCGTGGAACACCGTGTAAAAGCCGGCATCGACGACGATCGGCCACTCGCCGCGCCGATGCGCGCCCGTCATGTCCGCGTGCAGGGTCTCGGCCAGGGCGAGATGATCTTTCAGGATAGCCATTTTCTTTACTGCCCTTGTTATGACCGCGCCGCGACCGCCTGGAGGCGGTCGATCAACGGCCGCGCCAGCGCCATGTAGCTTTCGATGAAGGGGCGATCCTGCGTGCCGCCGTCGATGAAGGTGTCGCGCAGCACGACCATCTCGCCGTACCGGTCGGCATCGGCGTCCGTCAGCAGGCCCTCGCCGACGAGGTGCTTGCGAAGCAGGGCGCCGCGATCGGCATGCGGCACGCCGCGCACCGGCGCGCCGGGGTGACGGCCCCGCGCGGCGAGCAGTCCCTCGATGAGATGTCCCACCGTGTACATGATCAGATTCATGCAGAGGAACGGCGTCGTTCCCTTCTCGTAATGGTCCTGCGCCAGCCGCCAGAACATTTTGCTTTTGTCGTCGTGTTGATTTTGCGTTGCCATAGCAATCCCGTCGCCTTTCACGCGTCTCTTTGAGGACCGGCCGCCTCGGGCGGCCGTTCGCGGCCGCCTGGCCCTGCAACCCGTCGCCCTGCCCGCGCGCGCCCCAAGTTCGTCATTTCCACTTTGTGGAAATACTACCGTTTAGTGGAATTGACGATAACACGATTCCACGCGCGGTCAATTGCCGATTTCGGCCGGCCGCTGTCGCGCCGTCGGGGCAAAAGGGATTGCTTTGTGCTTTGGCGTTTACGTCCGCCGCCCGGCGGTATCCGCTGCCGACACGCGCGCCGTCGCGCGGCGCGGACGCGCCACCTCGGCAACGGATGTCGGTTTCGTCAGAGCTGACGGCTTCGGTCGGGACGCGTCAGCATGACGCTCCGAAGGCGTCAGCCGACGCCGTTACGCCTCTCTCAGGCGTCGTCGCCGAGACGCGCGAGAATGTCCGCCATGGTTGAGCGGCAGGCGTCCGAGATCGGGCTTTGCGGCGGGATCGGCTCGCCGACGGCATAGCCCTGTATTTGCAGCGCGGCCTTGACGCTCGCCGCCAGGTTGAATGTCGCGAACGCCTCGTTGAACGCCCACAGGCGCTTCTGCAACGCGACCGCCTCGTCCCATCGCCGCGCGTGGCACAGGTCGTAAAGCCTGACGCTCTCGCGCGGGATCGCGCAGGCCGGGCCGGCGAACCAGCCCTTGCCGCCGATCATCATCACGCACGCCGCGATATGCGAGGACGCGGCGTACACGTCCAGCGCATCGCCGCAGCGGTTGATGATTGACAACAACCGCCCGGTATTGGTCGAGGCGTCCTTCAGGCCGACGATGTTCGGATGCCTGCTGAGCCGGGCAATGACGTCGATCGACAGGTCCGAGCGCTGGAAGTTCGGGTTGGTGTAAAGAACGACCGGCGCATCGGCGGCGTCGGCCACCGCCATGAAATAGCGTTCGACGTCCTGCTGGCTGAGCGGAAAATACGCCTCCAGTATCGCGACGATGCCGTCGGCGCCGGCGGCCTTGTAGGCCCTGACCTGCGTCACCGCATCCTGGATCGACGTGCTCGCGACGCCGGGAACGACCGGCACGCGCCCGGCCGCGGCCTTCACCACCACCTCGACGACCTTGAGCCGCTGCTGCGCGTTGAGGTAGGCGAACTCGCCGGTGCTGCCGAGCGGGGTGACGCCGTGCACGCCCTTGTCGATCAGGTCGGAGGTCAGTTGCGCCAGCACGTCGCCCTTGATCGCGCCGGAGTCGTCGACGGGCGTTACCAGATAGGGGATCACCCCTTTCAGCGACGTCATGCTCCACGAGCCTCCTGTTGTAAGCGTCGTCCGTTGCCGGGACGCAGCCTCGCGCAAGGGAAGCGCTCAAGGGAAGCGCTCAAGGGAAGCGCTGGAGGATGCCAGAGCCTCCGCCGTCGCGCTTCACATATGGATGGCGCGCTTGGCGACCGCGAGCGCCGCTTCCTTCACCGCTTCGGAGCGGGTCGGGTGGGCGTGGCAGGTGCGCGCGAGATCCTCGGCCGCGCCGCCGAACTCCATCAGCACGCAGGCTTCGTGGATCATCTCGCCGACCTCGCGGCCGATCATGTGGACGCCCAGCACGCGGTCGGTTTTTGCGTCGGCGATGATCTTCACAAAGCCGTCCGTGGTCTGGTTGACCTTGGAGCGGCCGTTGGCGGTGAACGGAAATTTCCCGACCGTGTAGGCGACGCCGGCGGCCTTCAACTCGTCCTCGGTCTTGCCGACCGCGGCGACTTCCGGCGTCGTGTAGACCACGCCCGGAATGACGTCGTAGTTCACATGGCCGGCCTGGCCGGCGATGATCTCGGCGACCGCGACGCCCTCGTCCTCGGCCTTGTGCGCCAGCATCGGCCCGGCGATGACGTCGCCGATGGCGTAGATGCCCGGCACGCTGGTGGCCAGATGCGCATCGGTCGTGATGCGGCCGCGCTCGTCGCGGGCGATGCCGGCCTCGTCGAGCCCGAGCCCGCCGGTGTAGGGCACGCGGCCGATGGCGACCAGCACCACGTCGGCCTCGATCGTCTCCGCGGCCCCGCCGGCCGCCGGCTCGACCTGCACCTTCAGCGTCTTGCCGGCGCTATCGACGCCGGTGACTTTTGCGCCGAGCTTGAAGGCAAACCCCTGCTTCTCGAGGATGCGCTGGAACTGCCTGGCGACCTCGCCGTCCATGCCCGGCAGGATGCGGTCGAGAAACTCCACCACTGTCACCTTGGCGCCGAGCCGGCGCCACACCGAGCCGAGTTCGAGGCCGATCACGCCGGCGCCGATCACCAGAAGATGCCCCGGCACCTTGTCGAGCGACAGCGCGCCGGTCGACGACACCACACGCGTCTCGTCGATCGCGATGCCCTTCAGCGGCGCGACCGCCGAGCCGGTGGCGATGACGATGTTCTTCGTCTCGACCGCCTGCGTCTTGCCGTCGTCGCTCTTGACCTCGACCTTGCCCGCGCCGAGCACGCGCCCGGTACCGGTAAGCGTGTCGATCTTGTTCTTCTTGAGCAGATACTCGACGCCCTTGACGTTGCCGTCGATGCCCTGCTGCTTGAAATTCATCATCGCCGCGAGGTCGAGCTTCGGCTGCGACACGCCGATGCCCATTTTCGCGAACGAGTGGCCGGCCTCCTCGAACAGTTCGGAGGCGTGCAGCAGCGCCTTCGAAGGCATGCAGCCGACGTTGAGGCAGGTGCCGCCGAAGGTCGGGTTCTTCTCGACGACGGCGACCTTCAGCCCGAGCTGCGCGGCGCGGATGGCGCAGACATAGCCGCCGGGGCCGGTGCCGATGACGACGAGATCGTAGGAAGCCATGGTGTCTTTCCCGTAGCTGGCGCGGGTTTGCGGCGGGACGGCGCTCAGCGCCCGCCCGAAACGTTGAGCGTGGTGCCGGTGACGTAGGACGCCTCGTCCGACATCAGCCAGACGATGGCGTTGGCGACCTCGTCGGCACTGCCGACGCGCTGCATCGGCACCGTTTTGGCGAGGCGGTGAGGACGGTCGGGGTCGCCGCCGCTGGCGTGAATCTCGGTGTCGATCAGGCCGGGACGGATGCCGACGACGCGGATGCCGTCGGCGCCGGCCTCCTGCGCCAGACCGACGGTCAGCGTATCGATGGCGCCCTTGGAGGCGGCGTAATCGACATAGGTGTTGGGGGAGCCGAGCTGCGCCGCCACCGACGACAGGTTGACGATGACGCCGCCCCGGCCGCCGTGGCGGGTGGACATGCGCTTCACCGCCTCGCGCGCGCACAGGAAGCTGCCGGTGACGTTGACGCGCATCATGCGCTCGATGCGCTCGGCGGACAGCGCCTCGACCCGCGCCGCTTCGCCGCCGATACCGGCATTGTTGACCAGCGCGCCGAGCGGACCGAAGCCGTCGGCGGCCTCGAACAGCGCGAGGATGTCCGCTTCGCTGCCGACGTCGCCGCGCACCGCGATCGCCTTGCCGCCGGCGCGCTCGATGGTGGCCACGGTGTCGCGCGCCGCCGGCTCGTTGCTGGCATAGCCGACGACGACGCGCCAGCCGCGCCGGGCGGCACCGATGGCGACGGCGCGGCCGATGCCGCGGCTGCCGCCGGTGACGATGGCGACGCGGCCTTCGGTTGACACGGCCGCCATCACAGGTCCAGCACCAGCCGGGCCGGGTCCTCAAGACCCTCCTTGACGCGGACGAGGAAGGTCACCGCCTCCTTGCCGTCGATGACGCGGTGATCGTAGGACAGCGCCAGATACATCATCGGCCGGATCTCGACCTTGCCGCCGATGGCGACCGGCCGCTCCTGGATCTTGTGCATGCCGAGAATGGCCGACTGCGGCGCGTTGAGGATCGGCGTCGACATCAGCGAACCGTAGACGCCGCCGTTGGAGATGGTGAAGGTGCCGCCCTGCATCTCCTCGATCTTGAGCTGGCCGTCGCGGGCGCGGCGGCCGAAATCGGTAATGCCCTTCTCGATCTCGGCCAGCGACTTGCGGTCGCAGTCGCGCACCACCGGCACCACCAGGCCCTTGTCGGTGCCGACGGCGACGCCGATGTGATAGTAGTTCTTGTAGACCAGATCGGTGCCGTCGATCTCGGCGTTGACGGCGGGAATTTCCTTGAGCGCCTGCACGCAGGCGCGCACGAAGAAGCCCATGAAGCCGAGCTTGACGCCGTGCTTCTTCTCGAACAGGTCCTTGTACTGGCCGCGCAGCGCCATCAGGTGGCTCATGTCGACCTCGTTGAAGGTCGTGAGCATGGCGGCGGTGTTCTGCACCTCCTTGAGGCGGCGCGCGATGGTCTGGCGCAGCCGCGTCATCTTCACGCGCTCCTCGCG
>JBDHSY010000225.1:0-5491 GCA_039808405.1 Xanthobacteraceae bacterium | reverse complement strand
TGGGCGTCGAAGCCGAAGGTCTCGCTCTTGTTGTCGAGGATCTTCCCGACCACGATCGAGCCCTCGACGCCGGCGTCGTCGGCGATCTGCCGCACCGGCGCCTCCAGCGCCTTGAGCACGATGTTGATGCCGGCCTGCACGTCGGCATTGTCGTTGTTGATGCGGCCGACCGCCTTCTTGGCGCGCAGCAGCGCCGCGCCGCCGCCCGGCACGATGCCTTCCTGCACCGCGGCGCGGGTGGCGTTGAGCGCGTCCTCGACGCGGTCCTTCTTCTCCTTGACCTCGACCTCGGTGGCGCCGCCGACGCGGATCACCGCGACGCCGCCGGCCAGCTTGGCGAGCCGCTCCTGCAGCTTCTCGCGGTCGTAGTCCGAGGTGGTCTCCTCGATCTGCGCCTTGATCTGCTGCACGCGCGCCTCGATGTCCTTCTTCTTGCCGGCGCCGTCGACGATCGTGGTGTTCTCCTTGTCGATCACGATCTTCTTGGCGCGGCCGAGCGACTGGATGGTGACGTTTTCCAGCTTGATGCCGAGTTCCTCGGAGATCAACTGGCCGCCGGTCAGGATCGCGATGTCCTCGAGCATGGCCTTGCGGCGGTCGCCGAAGCCCGGCGCCTTGACGGCCGCGACCTTGAGGCCGCCGCGCAGGCGGTTGACCACCAGCGTGGCCAGTGCCTCGCCCTCGACGTCCTCGGCGATGATCAGCAGCGGACGGCCCGACTGCACCACCGCCTCGAGCACCGGCAGCATCGCCTGCAGTCCCGACAGCTTCTTCTCGTGCAGCAGCACATAGGCGTCGTCGAGCTCGGCGATCATCTTCTCGGCGTTGGTGATGAAGTACGGCGACAGATAGCCGCGGTCGAACTTCATGCCCTCGACGATCTCGACGTCGGTCTCCAGCGACTTGGCTTCCTCGACGGTGATGACGCCCTCGTTGCCGACCTTCTGCATCGCCTGGGCGATCATCTTGCCGATGGTGGCGTCGCCGTTGGCGGAGATGGTGCCGACCTGGGCCACCTCGGCGGACGAGGCGACGGCCTTGGCGCGCTTCTCGATGTCCTTGATCACGGCGGCGACCGCGATGTCGATGCCGCGCTTTAAGTCCATCGGGTTCATGCCGGCGGCCACCGACTTGGCGCCTTCCTTGACGATGGCCTGCGCCAGCACGGTGGCGGTGGTGGTGCCGTCGCCGGCCTTGTCGTTGGTCTTGGAGGCGACCTCGCGCAGCATCTGCGCGCCCATGTTCTCGAACTTGTCGTCGAGCTCGATTTCCTTGGCGACGGTGACGCCGTCCTTGGTGATGCGCGGGGCGCCGAACGACTTGTCGATCACCACGTTGCGGCCCTTCGGGCCGAGCGTCACCTTGACGGCGTTGGCGAGGATATCGACGCCGCGCAGCATGCGGTCGCGCGCGTCACCGGCGAATTTGACGTCCTTGGCTGACATAGTGGGGTACTCCTGAAATGGTTTGTTTTCGTCATGGCCGGGCCTGTCCCCGCCATCCACGTCTTGATCTATTAAAGGGAAGGACGACGTGGATGCCCGCGACGAGCGCGGGCATGACGGTGGGAGGCGCGGCTTAGCTCAGCACGCCCATGATGTCGGACTCCTTCATGATCAGGAGCTCTTCGCCGTCGAGCTTGATCTCGGTGCCCGACCACTTGCCGAACAGCACCTTGTCGCCGACCTTGAGGTCGATCGGGATCAGCTTGCCGCTCTCGTCGCGTCCGCCGGGGCCGACGGCCACCACCTGGCCCTGCGACGGCTTCTCCTTGGCGGTATCGGGAATGATGATGCCACCCTTGGTCTTTTCCTCGGCATCGAGGCGCTTGACCACGACGCGGTCGTGAAGCGGGCGAAATTTCGACTTGGACTCCGACTTGGACATGGGGTTTCCTTGCTTACCGTTGGGTCGTCACGAGAGCTTGCGAACTTGAGGACACGTAGGGGGACGGCCGCTGCCGTCCGGGCCGTGGCGCCGCTTTTGGCAGTCGAGCCACGAGAGTGCTAAGGCGGTCGGGAGATATGGTGTGTGGCCGGTTCTGTCAAGCAAGGCCTTAAAGTGACGGCAATGCCAATGGTATAGGGGATGGTCTCGCGCCGTCGCGGCGACGCCTGCCGCCACGCCGGGCGGTTGGCGCTTGCCAGGCGGATCATTGCAGTCCAGACTCGTTGCCAAGGGGAACTCTGCTCATGCTCAGCTCGATCTCGTGCGCGCTCCCGCGCCTCGCTCCACACGTCGCGCGGGTCCGGGCGCTATCGGGGGCGGTCGCTCTCGGCGCGTTGCTCGGTGCCTGCAGCACTTTTGGCCCCGGCGTCGAGCCGCCCGTCGCCGAACAGCCGGCGGTCGAGCCGGAAATTCCGGCCACCGTCCGTGCCGACGAACTGGTCGGCAGCTGGGGCCTCGCCTCCTACACCAAGCCGGACGATCGCCGCCGCACCGAGGCCGCGGCGAAAACCCAGTGCCGCAACCCGTACGTGATCGGCGCCGGCGCCAACGGCGGCGTCATCATGCATCTGGCCGACCAGGCCAAGCCCGAGGAACTGCGGCTCAAGGGCAGCACCAGCGGCAAGAACTACATCGGCCCGCCCGGACCTCCCGGCGGCGAGCAGGATCGCGAGATCGTCTCCTTCGACGGGCGCGTGCTGGTGACGCGGTTCATCGACCGCGACGCCGCGAGCCGGTATGGAACGATGGTCTATGTCCGCTGCGCCCCAAAACCCTGATCCGGCTTGCGACAGCGCCGACCCCCCGAGTGACGACGCCGATCCTTCCCTCAGTGTTTTAGACCCCGCCGGGAGCGCGGGCGCGCGGCGCGCGCCGTGACGGCGTTCGCAAGCTATCTCTGCGGGCCGGGGCGGGCGGTGCCGGTGCTGTCGCTGGCGCAGATTCTGACCTGGGGCGGCCTGATCTATTCGCCGGTCCTGATCCTGCCGCATCTCGGCGCCGAGCGCGGCTGGTCGCTGGCGTTCTGCATGGCCGGCTTCTCGCTGGCGCTGGTGACCTCCGGGCTGGTGGCGCCGCGCCTGTGCGGCCTGATCGACAAGAAGGGCGGCCACGCGGTGATGGCGCCCGGCGCGCTGGTCGGCGCCGCCGGCTTCGCCGCGCTCAGCGTCGCCGCCCATCCGGTCGCCTATTTCGCCTGCTGGCTCTTGATCGGGGTGGCGATGTCCACCACGCTCTACGACGCCGCCTTCACCTCGCTCGGCCGCATCTTCGGTGCTCACGCGCGGCGTCAGATCATCTTCGTGACCTTTGCCGGCGGTTTTGCCTCGACGGTCGGCTGGCCGGCGGTGCATCTCTTGATCGAAGGGCTGGGCTGGCGCGGCACCTATCTGGTGCTCGCCGCCGTGTTCGCCTTCGTCATCGCGCCGCTGCTTGCCTTCGCCCTGCCGCGCGTCGCCGCGCCCGCCGCCCCGCCGGTGAAAAGCGCCGACGGCGCGCGGCCCGGCCCGTCGAAGGTGTCGCCGGTCGGCGCTATCTTCCTGTTGATGGCGGCCGGCTTCGCGCTGCACGCTTTCGTGCTGTCGGGCATGGTCGCCAACCTTCTGGTGATGCTGGAGCACGGCGGCATCGACACCACCACCGTGGTCATCATCGGCGCGCTGTTCGGGCCCTCGCAGGTGGTGGCGCGGCTCGGCGACTTCATCTTCGCCAGCCGCACCGATCCGTTGTGGGTGGCGCGGTTCGCGATCGCGCTGATGGTGGTGGCGTTCCTGCTGATGACCGCGGCCGGCATCAGCGTGGCGTCGGCGGCGTTGTTCTCGATCCTGTTCGGCGGCGCCAACGGTATCGTCACCATCGCGCGCGGCACGCTGCCGCTGCACATCTTCGGGGCCGCCGGCTACGGCCATGTGCTCGGCCGCATCGCGCGGCCGGCGGCGCTGTTGCAGGCGTTCGCGCCGTTCGCTTTCGCCACCGCCATCGACGTCCTGCCGACGCGCGCCGTGTTCGCCATCGGGCTCGGTTGCGTCGTCGTGTCGCTCGGCTGTTTTTTCGCGATCAGGAAGTCCTGAGGTCAACTCGCCTCGGCCTCGAACACCAGGCAGGTGCTGGTGGCGTGGGCGAGCAGGCGGCCGGCCCGGAATATCCTGAGCAGGAAGTCGATGCCGCTCATCGAGGCCACCACGTCGAGCGGCGTGTGGCCGTACGAGATCGGCTGCCGCGGGGCCGCCGTGCTCACGCCCGCTTGCGCTCGCGCATCAATTCGGTGAAGCGGCGGAACAAATAGTGGGAGTCGCGCGGACCGGGCGAGGCTTCGGGGTGGTACTGCACCGAGAACACCGGCTTGCCGTCGAGCTTCAGCCCGCAATTGGAGCCGTCGAACAGCGAGACGTGGGTTTCGGTGACGCCTTTGGGCAGGCTCTCGCCGTCGAGCGCAAAGCCGTGGTTCATCGAGGTGATCTCGACCTTGCCGGTGGTCTTGTCCTTGACCGGGTGGTTGGCGCCGTGGTGGCCCTGATGCATCTTGACGGTCTTGCCGCCGACGGCGAGCCCCAGCATCTGGTGGCCGAGGCAGATGCCGAACGTCGGCTTGCCCGACTCGATCAGCTTCTGGATCACCGGCACGGCGTATTTGCCGGTTTCGGCCGGATCGCCCGGACCGTTGGACAGAAAGATGCCGTCGGGGTTGAGCGCGAGGATGTCCTCGGCCGAGGCGGTCGCCGGCACCACCGTCACCTTGTAGCCTTCGCCGGCCAGAAGCCGCAGGATGTTGCGCTTGATGCCGTAATCGACGGCGACGACGTTGAACTGCGGCGCCTCCTGGCGGCCGAAGCCGTCGCCCCATTGCCACGGCGTCTCGTCCCAGCCGTAGCGCTGCGCGGTGGTCACCATCGGCACCAGATCCATGCCGACGAGGCCCGGCCACTCGCGCGCCTGGCGCGCCAGCGCCGCGCGGTCGAATACGCCGTTGGCGGCGTGGGCGATCACCGCGTTGGGGGTGCCCTGGGCGCGGATGCAGGCGGTCAGCGCGCGGGTATCGACGCCGCTCATGCCGACGATGCCGCGCGCCTTGAGCCAGCGGTCGAGATGGCGCGTGGCGCGGTAGTTCGACGGCTCGGTGACGGCCGCGCGCAGGATCACGCCGCGGGCGCCCGGCGTCGCTGCCATGTTCACCGTCTCGATGTCCTCGTCGTTGGCGCCGACGTTGCCGATGTGCGGGAAGGTGAAGGTGACGAGCTGCCCGGCATAGGAGGGATCGGTCAAAATCTCCTCATAGCCGGTCATGGCGGTGTTGAAGCAGACCTCGCCGACAGCGTCGCCTTCGGCGCCGAGTCCGACGCCTTCCAGAACGGTGCCATCAGCCAGCACGAGAAGCGCGGTCGGCTTGAAATCCGCCCAGCGCGATGAATTGTCCGAGGTTGTCATAAAGCCATTCCATAGCGCCGTTGCTGCGCCGCGTCAAAGCCTGATCGGAGCAATTCACCGCCATATCCGCCGATTTGACAGCGGCGGTGCGGCCGATACCCTGACCCGGTAAAAAGGAACA
>JBDHSY010000224.1:0-5492 GCA_039808405.1 Xanthobacteraceae bacterium | reverse complement strand
GCGCCAGATCGACCACAAGGCCGTCACCGTCAGAGAGCTGTGCACCCCCTACCTGCAGGACTTGAAAGCAGGCCTCATCCTCGGCAAGGGCGGCCGCCCGAAGAAGAGGACAACCATCGTCACCGATACCGGTCGTATCGAGCGGCATATCATTCCCCTCATCGGAACGCGCCGGGTCAAGGATCTCACTAAAGCCGACATCAACAAGGTCTTGAAGGACATCATGGCAGGCAAGACGCGCGTGGCGGTGAAGACGAAGAAGCTGCGCGGGAAGGCCATCGTGCGTGGCGGTGCCGGCACAGCGACCCGCACCGTCGGCCTGCTCGGCGGCATCCTCACCTACGCCGTCGAGTCCGGCATCATCGAGCGAAACCCGGCACACGGCATCAAGAAGCCCAAGGACAATGTCCGGAACCGCCGGCTTACCGAGGCCGAGTATCGCACGCTCGGGCAGATGCTGCACGAGGCGGCGAAGATCGAGAAATTCGCGATGACCGTCGACGTCATCCGGCAGATCGCGCTCACCGGCTGCCGCCGCAGCGAGATCATCGGCCTCATGTGGAGCGAAGCGGATACGGACGGAAGCTGCCTTCGCCTGGAAGACAGCAAGGAAGGCGTGTCCGTCCGGCCAGTGGGCTTGCCAGTGGTCGAGTATCTGGAGGAGCGCCGCAAGGATGCGACGGGCACCTATGTTTTCCCGGGTCAGGACGAGGACAATGCTTTCGGTAGCTTCCCGAACCATTGGGAGCAGATATTCAAAGGATCTCCCCTTGCCGGCGTGACCCCGCATGTCCTGCGACATAGCTTCGCGAGCATCGGCAACGATCTCGGCTTCACCGAAGTGACCATCGCCGCCCTCGTCGGACATGCGAAAGGTTCCGTGACGAGCAAGTACATCCACACGCTCGATACGGCCCTCATCATGGCCGCCGACACAATCTCGGGATACATCCAGGGCTTGCTGGACGGCATTGAGTTCAAGCAGACCTCATATGCCTTGGACCGTAGATCCCGACGAGCAGCCCTCGATCGGTTTCTCCAGAGTGCGTTAGGGGATGAAGGCCATTGCGAGGACATGCCAATTCGCAAAGCCGCGTGACACAAAGCTCAGACATAGAACTTGAAGGGCTGGCGTTCAGCGCCGACGGCGCTTCCCATGGTCAGCACCTCCCCAACTTTGTCCGCGAAACGAATGGTGACCGGAAGCCCGTCGCTAAAGTTGCAGGCGTTGTAGTTGATCTTCGTAAGGCCCAGGATGTCGGCCAGCACGACGCCAATGGCTGGAAATTCACCGCTCGCACGTAGCACGGTCACAAATAGTGGGTTCGGAGTCTCCGGGCCAATATAGGTGTCGATACGGGGCGCATATCCCGTGGTCCACAGAAAGGCATCTTTGTCACCGAGCCGTATCGCCGTGCCGCGAAGGCAAGGATAATCGCCATCGCGGAAGAGCTTCATCTCGCCATGGGTCGATCGAATACGCACGCCCACGATATTGGTGCCTACGGGAGCCGCTTTGCTGAAGGCTTCCCACTCGGCATCGTTGAACTTTGTCCGGCCGTGAATGAACAGCTCGCTGGGATAATTTCCGAAGCGCAGCTTGTATGTGTCTAGGACGGTCTTGATGAGTTTCTCGGCGGCTGAATCGCTGAGGTGGAATTCTTTGTCCTCGGTCTGCCATGGTCCGTTGGCGCCGCGAAAAACAACGCCATCTCCCTCGCTTAGGAACATCTGCGCCGCGCAACAGGCGTGATTGTCGGGATGGTTGGGAAGGAGTTTGAAGACCAACCCGACGTAGCACACGCCCGGCCGCATCCCTGCGATCTTCCAGGGGGGTTCGGCTTGCGTCTTGTAGAACAGGCCTGTCGCCAGGTTCCACGCGACGGTGGCGGAATCCTGGGTGCCGCGCTTCGGATATCCCGCCTTGTTTAGAAACTCGTTTGGCGCAAGGGTCGTCTCGCGAATGAGCTGGGACGTCATCCCGAGCTTCAGCAGCTTCGCCTTGACCTGACGATGGAAATCGGGGATGTCATCGAACACAGCCTCAAGCGTGTCATCAATGACGCCCACCAGCAGCGGAAGATCCGCGCGTCCCTTCTGGCGCTTGGAGAGTTCCCCTTTAACGAGTTCGACTTTTCGACGCTGACCCGCGACCGGCCGGCATGTCTCGAATACGGCCTCCGGCACGACGAAGACCCAGACGTCAACTGTTCGCTCCTCGTTTTTCGCGTGGCGTTCGGCTGGATCGATGAACAGCTTGGTCGTTGTAGCCACCGCCTCGTAATGGTTCTCGATCGCTATCGCAGACCGGATTTCCGCGGGATCAATCTCGTATGCGATCAGGCCGCCCGGATCGGCACGGATTCCGAAAGCCTCTTCGAGGCCGGGAAAGTCGGACAAATGCAGCCGAAACTCCTTGTCGCGCTTGCCGCGAGGTGGGATCGCAACGGGATTGCTGATCGCTTCGAGCCAACGACGCAGGAAGGCCAAGCCATGCTTTGTGCCGATCGCGCCGATCGTGATCTGCGCCCGATCGGGCATCGACGCCGGCCCATAGAGCGTGAGGCCATCCTTCGGATGGTCGGAAGTCTGCCGGTGCGCAAATCCTAGCGATGGTTCCGGCACATAGAGCACGGGGACAGATTTTTCGGAGAATTCGATCAAACGTCCTCATCCTCATAGTGGGTGCCGAGTGTCGTCTCGTCAGATTCCTCGGCGTCCTCGCCGAGACGATTGGTTTGTCGCGCCGTGACGGGGGCTGTGAACTGAACGGGCATTGCGTCAAGCGTGATGCAGTCGCCGGAGCCGACGGTCAGGCCGACATAGGGGCTGTCGCCGGCCAACAGTTCCATGAAGGCCATCACGCGACCGTGCCATGCCTTGTTGCGCCAACCCGAGCAGACCGAGCGCCTGAGGCGAAACTGAGTCTTCGTGTCGGGGATGATGAGCGGCTTGTTGCGCTCACCGATGTCGGAGAACAACACACGGCCTTTCAGGCGCATATGGGGATAGGGAAAGAGGCTCGGAATGACGCTGACGCCATATTCCCAAATCTTCTTGCGAGAGACTCCACGTAGCATCGAATTCCGGCGCTCGCCTTGGCGTCCCCAGGAGACGCGCTGCTTAAGGCGCAACTTGTCCTCACCGACATGGAAGGATAGGCCGCTTGAGAAGCTATGGGCAAGGAACCCTTCCCGCGCACAATGCTTCTCCCACGCTTGGCGCAGGAGATTCATCACGATGGATTTGGCGTCCCGGCTTTCGATCCCCGCGTCAGAAGAGCCGTTCTCCATGAACTCGAGAACGTCGAAGTCTCGCTCGGCGCGAAACGGCCCGATCTGCTCGAAATGCTCCGCCAGGTCGAGCGGGCTGGCGAAAGTCAGAAAGCCGTCGCCAAATTCGGCTATCGGGAATTGAAAGGAAGCGCCCAGTTTGCGCAGCAGCCCGTCATTGGCTCGGTTGCGCGGAACCAAATGATTCAGCTTGTCCGGCATCTCCACGATTCGAAGCCAGTTGGACGTCAGAACTTCGGGCGTCGCCTCGATCTCTACGGCGCGCCGGCGAAGATAGGCGTACCACTCAGGCTGGATAACGCCGCCGCCAGCCTTCGGCACCTGCTGCCTTTCAAGCGATTTGAGCAGGCTCGCGAGCCCTTTGGCCCAGCCGCTTTCGAAATCGATATACTGCAGACCACCGATGCCGAAGAGCTTCTTGAAGGTGCGTATCTTGAGGGGGATGATGAAATTGGGATCCTGGAGCTGCTTTGTCAGGTCCTCGGCGATGGCGATTTCCTCGCGAACGCCCCGTCTCGCGAGTGTTTCGTCGCTGCAGCACAGCAACATCTTGATCGCCCGCGTCTGAAGGGCAGCAGTGAGCTTGCCGCGCCATTCGTCGCCGGCATCGAGATCGAAGATGTCGGCGAAGACTTTGTAACCCGCAGCTTCGAGACGCGGAGCGAGCCACAGCACGAACTGATCATCGCCAGGCGTCGCCTTGGAGATAAAGATCAGATCGCGGTCGAGAGGCCCGATCCCGTTCATCTACTCGACCGCCTTATCGACAAAGCCGAGCGTGTTGGCGTTCTCGATCAGCGTTCGCACCTTCGCACGATCAAGGCCGGCCGGAACCTCCGCCTCGATCTCAAGCCGGAGCTTCACTTGACTACCCGGCAGCGTGGTGAGCTGCTCGACGATCGCCTCGACAATCTGATGAATGTCCCGCGCTGGCCGTTCCGGTGAGATCATCACGGCGCCGGTGAATCGCGTCGGCTTTTTTTCCGTCGGCGCCGTGACGGGGCCACCATCCACGACTGGCCCGCCAGGCGCCGACGTCTCGCCATCAGGTCCGGCGGGAGCGCCTCCTGCCGCCGGTTGCGCTGGCGCCGGGCGGTGTGCCTCGGCCACATCGGGCTTCACGATGACGCTGTCGCTGTCGATCACGATCACGGCGTTTGCCGCCCGTTCGATCGCCAGCCCCAGATAGGTGTCCGACTTCTCGTCCCATCGTTCGGCATAGGCGAAGGGGCCGGGCAACATGCCGCTCACGGCCGCCTGCACGGCCTTGACCAGAACGTCCTGGTTCTTCAGGCGCGGCAGATAGATGGAGCGGTTGAGATATTCCCGCAGATCCTTCAGCGACAGTCGCGGCTTGTCGTTCCAAATATATTTCTGGAGATCGCGATCAAGGCGCGACGGCCCCAGCTCGACGAGCAAACCCTCTTCAGCCACCAGCTTCTTGCTGGCCCGCGCCAACAGCCCGTCCTGCGCCGGGATCTTGCCCGACACCCACTCCCAATCGGCCTGAGCGCTCTCCTGGGCCGGATAGTGCAGATAGCACCACGCCTCTTTCAGGCGCGTCTTCATCGTCTCGTTCGCCTCAGCCAGCTTGGTTTCGGCGAGCGCGCTATCGCTCTGGGTAAGATTAAGCCGCTTGGTATCTCGGACGATTTCACTCCAAGCCAGGAAGGCGCGCACGGCGTCCTTGAGATGGTCGAGTTGCCGGGCTTCCGCGGCGATGAACACCAGCATGTTGCGATTGACGCGCGGCGTGCTACCGCGTTGCATGAGGATGTCTTTCGCCTCGACCAGCGCATCCGAGCCGTCGCGCCCATTATGCGGATGCTTGACCCCCAGCACCACTACACGGACACCGCCAGCCTCGTCCGGCACTTCGGCCGATGAGGCGGGAGCGACTTGCCTAGCGTCGAAATGCCCGCGATCGGCGAGGCCATTCACATATTTTCCGAGTTCGGCGTCGATCGTCACATCGACCAGCGCCGCCTCGATCTGCGCCGCCTTGTCCGCCGCGATGCGGTTGAGGCTCGCCGACATCGAGTACCAATACCGGCCAAGATCGGCGTGCATGAACTTGGCCTGGTTGGTCAGCCGGCGCAGCGCATCACCGAAAATAGCCGGACGCTCGCCGGGCTGCACGACGCCGAGATTGATCTGCTTGTCGTCGAGGCCGGTGTTCTGCTGCTGGGCGGTGGGCGC
>JBDHSY010000223.1:0-5494 GCA_039808405.1 Xanthobacteraceae bacterium | reverse complement strand
ATTCCCGACGGCTCCGAAACGGGCGATGCCGATCGCTCCCGCGGCGATGCGGCGCCATTCGTTCGTCTTCAGCGGGTCTCGCCGCACCGGTCCTGCTCGTCATCCCGACATCGCAGCCGAACGGATGCCGGACGATCGAAGGTGGGCAGGCGACGGAAGCGCGCGACATCAATGCAAAAAAACTGCCGGCGCATCATTGATTCCAGTGATGAGCCCGCCCGGCCGCCCGACTAAACAAAGACAGGCGTCGACAGGGCCGCAGGGAATCGCCCTCCGCATCCTCCGATTGCCGGGGCGCGGCGAATGGAGC
Source organism: Xanthobacteraceae bacterium (assembly GCA_039808405.1). GTDB lineage: Bacteria > Pseudomonadota > Alphaproteobacteria > Rhizobiales > Xanthobacteraceae > PRO6. The sequence goes on along the minus strand of JBDHSY010000223.1, from coordinate 5,184 downwards.
CGCGCCCGGTCACGACGATCGATGTCGGCAGTTCGGGGAAAGGCATGGCGGTGCGGAAGGCGGATCGGGCGGATCGGGCAGAACGGAACGGCCGGGACGGTCTTTGGGGAAGGCTTCTGGCGACGACCGCGCTGACCGCCGGTCTCGCTCTGCACGGCGCGCCGAGCCCGGCTCAGGATGCCACCTGGCTGGCCGGTCCGGGATCGGGCGACTACAGCACAGGGGCGAACTGGACGGGAGGATCGGTGCCGACCGGCACGGCCACGTTCGGCGCCTCGGCCCTCACCAGCCTGACGTTCTCGAACCCCGCCACCACCGTCGGCGGCTGGATCTTCGATGCCGGCGCGTCGAACTACACTTTTACCACCAATGCCGAAAGCCTTCACTTCAACGGCGCAGGCATCGATATCCAGGGCGGCAGCGTCGTCATCGACAACAACTACGGCCTGTATTTCTCCAACAACAGCACGGCCGGCAGCGTCACCATCGTCAACAATGGCGGGGTGTATTTCTTCGACGGCAGCAACGCCGGCAGCGCCGCCATCACCAACGACCTGAGCCTGCAGTTTTTCAGCGACAGCACGGCCGGCAGCGCCACCATCACCAACAACGGCGCTCTGCATTTCTACGACAACAGCACGGCCGGCCATGCCGCCATCACAACCAGCGCCGGAGGTTCGGTCGACTTCTCGAACACCACGGGTCCCCACGGTGACGGCAGGATCAGCGCCGGATCGATCGCCGGCGCCGGCAGCTATATCCTCGGGGCGAACGAACTGACGGTCGGCTCGAACAATCTCTCGACCGAGGTGAGCGGCGCCATCTCCGGGGCCGGCGCACTGGTCAAGGTCGGCACCGGCATGCTGACCCTGTCGGGAGCCAATACCTATAGCGGCGGCACCACGATAGCGGGCGGCATTCTCGCGGTGAACGGCCAGATCGGCGGCACGCTCGAGGTCCTGGCGGCTGGCCGCCTCCAGGGCACCGGCACGGTGGGCGATACCGCCGTCTCGGGCACGATCGCGCCCGGCAATTCCATCGGTACGATCAAGGTCGGCAACGTCACCTTCAATGCCGGCTCGATCTACGAGGTCGAGGTCAATGCAGCGGGGCAGTCGGATCGCATCAACGCGAGCGGCACGGCCACCATCAACGGCGGTTCGGTGCGGGTTCTGGCGGGCGCCGGCGACTACGCGGGCGCCACGACCTATACCATTCTCACGGCGGCCGGCGGGCGCACCGGCGCGTTCTCGGGCGGCGCGACATCGAACCTCGCCTTCCTCGATCCATTTCTCAGCTATGACGCCGGCAACGTCTATCTGACCATGGCTCGCAACGACATCGATTTCGCCGCTGTCGGTCTCACCCCGAACCAGATCGCCGCCGGCGGCGGCGTCGAAAGCCTCGGGTTCGGCCAGCCGGTCTATCATGCCGTGCTGAACCTGTCGGCGCCGCAGGCACGAACCGCGTTCGACCAGCTCTCGGGCGAGATTCATGCCTCGGCCCAAACCGCGCTCATCGAGGACAGCCGCTTCATCCGCGATGCCGTCAACGACCGTCTCCGTGCGGCCCTCGGCGTAGCGGGCGCGCCGGGAACGGTCACCGTCTATAGCGACGGCCGGCCGGTCCTCGCGCGCGCCGACACCGACCGCCTCGCGGTCTGGGGCCGGGGCTTCGGCGCCTGGGGGCACACCAACGGCGATGGCAATGCCGCGCGCTTCAACCGCTCCACCGGCGGCGTCTTCGTCGGCGCCGACGCTTGGATCGCCGATCGCTGGCGCCTCGGCGCGGCGACCGGGTACAGCCGCACGGCCTTCAACGCGAGCGACCGTTCCTCCTCCGGCGCGAGCGACAACTACCATGCGAGCCTCTACGCCGGCACCGCCTGGGGCGATCTCGCCTTCCGCGGCGGCGCGGCCTATACGTGGCACGGCATCTCCACCGGTCGCAGCGTCCTCTTCCCCGGCTTCGGCGACAGCCTGAGGGGAGACTACAACGCCGCAACGGCGCAGATCTTCGGCGAGCTGGCGCATGGCTTCAACGCCGGCGCCGCCCGGTTCGAGCCGTTCGCCAGCCTCGCTTATGTGAACCTGCACACCGACGGCCTGACCGAGCGCGGCGGGGCGGCTGCGCTGACCGGCGCACCGGCGGGCACCGACGCCATCTTCACCACGCTGGGCCTGCGCACCTCGGCCGCCTTCGCCCTCGGCGGGACCACGCTCACCGCGAGGGGAACGCTCGGCTGGCGTCATGCCTTCGGCGACGTGACAACGCTCCTCGTCATGCGCTTTGCCGGCGGCGGCAACGCCTTCGCCATCGGCGGGGTTCCGATCGCGCGCGATGCGGCGGCGATCGAAGCCGGGCTCGACTATGCCATCGCGCCGAACGCCACGCTCAGTGCGACCTATGGCGGCCAGTTCGGCGCGGCCGCGTCCGACCAGTCCGTCAAGGCAACCTTCAGCGTGGCGTTCTGAGGCGAACGGATGTGCGCACGCCCTCATCCCGGAACGTGTCGCGAAGCTGAGGAGCCCCGCCACGGTGCACGCTACTGCGGCGCGATAGGCCGGGCGACGGGCGGGACGAGATTGAGCATCCGCACCAGTTCCCGCTGATTGGCGGTGCCGGTCTTGCGCAGCACGCTGGCGATCTGGGTGCGCAACGTGTTTTCGGTGACGCGCAGATCGGCGCCGATCTCGGCGAGCGAACGGCCGGCCGCGAGCGCGATCGCCAGCCGCGCTTCCGCCGGCGTGAGCTGAAAGAGACGCCCGAGCATGGTCGTGTCGACCGTCGGACTGGCAGTCTCGGACCTGAAGGTCAGCAGCACCTGACCCGGCTGTCCGTTGAGGCGCCCCGGCAGCGGCGTCGCCAGGACGAACAGCCGCACGCCGTGGGTGGCGTTCAGGAGCATGCATCCGCCGCTGCCCCCGGTCGCGGTGTCGCGGATCAGCGCGGCGAACCGGGCACGCTCGGCCGGGTCCGGCGCGCCGATGCCCTGGCGCGACATGGCGAGCGTGAGTGCGCCTTCACGTTCCAGCGTTTCGGCCGCCCGGTTTGCGAACAGGACGCGACCGGTCCCGTCGCAGATCACGCAACCGAACGCGAGCGTCTCCAGCACCGCGAAGCCGATATGTGCCTGCGTGCGCGGCGCGAGCCTCTGGCGCAATTGCAACGCGCGCTGCAGATACGGCACGACGCCCTGCAACCGCCTGACATCGTCGTCCGTGAAATCCCGGCACTGTGCGCCGCGGTGCACGCCGATTTCCGCCCGGCTGCCGCGGCTGATCGACAGCTGAAGCATTCCCATGACGTGGACGGTGTCGAAGACGCGCGCGAAATCCGTATAGAACTCGGTTTGGCGGTATTGCCGGGGACTGATCGCGTCGCTGTAGCGCCCGATCCGCGTGGGATTCCAAAAGGCCGCAGCGGAGATCGCCGGATTGATCCGGCCATAGTACTCGCCATAGCGTCGAAGCGCTTCGTCCGGCACGCCATGAACGGCCGCCTCGGGCGGCCCATTGTCGTGGTGGACGATGACGTCGGCGCTGAGACCGACGCCGACCTTCATCACGGTCGCCGCAAGCCGTTGCAGCCCGGTCGAGTCGAGCGCGGTATCGTAGATGTCACCGACGATCGCGTCGGGTCGGAATCCCCGCACCATGCTCTGCATCTCCGGTGGCGGAGGGCGCTATCCGAACGCACTTGGCCTGTTGTCGGTTGATCCCGACGCCGCGATGCGCCTTTCCGTGCGAAGCCCTGAAAACTAGCAGAATTCGCAACGAGGACATCGCGTCAATGTGCCGCGCGAGATCGGTGTCGCTGACAGGCGGGCGGCGGTGCACCGCACCCGTGCGCAGGGTAATCCCGGCGATGCGTCACCGGTTCCTGCGAGGCGTGCGCAGGGTAGCAAACTACGAAAAAATTACCAGCGCATCATTGGTTCCGGTGATGAACCCGCCCCACCACCCGATCTAACAATAGACCACTGCCGGTATGGCCGCAGGCTCCCCTCGGCGGATCGACCCGGTGCCGGACGTCGTGAACCGGTCCGCGCCTTCAAGACGCCGGACGCGGCAAGGAAGCGAAACAGGGAGTATCGACGATGACGACCGTACTTCAGCAGCCCGATTACAGCGCCATCAAGCAGAAGCAGCAAAGCACCTGGGCGGCGGGCGACTATGCGACTATCGGAACCACGCTTCAGATCGTGGGTGAAAGCCTGTGCGAAGCCATCGATCTTGCCGCGGACGAGCGGGTGCTCGATGTGGCGGCCGGGAACGGCAATGCGACACTCGCCGCCGCCCGCCGGTGGGCCGACGTCACCTCGACGGACTACGTTCCTCAACTGCTCGAGCGCAGCAAGGAGCGCGCCGCAGCGGACCGCCTCACCATTACCTACCAGGAGGCCGATGCCGAGGCGCTGCCGTTCGCCGACGGCAGCTTCGATGCGGTGCTCTCGACGTTCGGCGTCATGTTCACGCCCAATCAGGAGAAAGCCGCGAGCGAACTGAGCCGGGTGTGTCGCCGCGGCGGCCGCATCGGCCTCGCCAACTGGACGCCGGACGGCTTCATCGGCCAGCTCTTCAAGACGATCGGATCGCACGTTCCGCCGCCGGCCGGCGTGCGCTCGCCGGCGCTCTGGGGAACCGAAACCCGGCTGAAGGAGCTGTTTCCCGGCCACCGCATCGCGGCCGCGAACAAGACCTTCAATTTCCGCTACCGTTCGGCGGATCATTGGCTCGACGTGTTCAGGACCTACTACGGGCCGACCAACAGGGCCTTCGCTGCGCTTGCCCCCGACGGGCAGGCCGCGCTCGAAGCCGACATCCTCAAGCTTCTCAGCGCGCTCAATCGCGGCGGGGCCTCCAGCCTGATCGTGCCGGGCGAATATCTGGAGGTCGTCGTGTCCAAACCGTAGCGGCGAGGTCCGGCATGATCGGAGACGACGGCGCGATCGACTACGCGGAAGTGGGCGACGGGCCGACCGTCGTCCTCGTTCCGGGATCGTGCAGCACGGGCAGCGCATGGAAGCCGCTGATCTCCGCCTGGGGCGGCGGCTGGCGCTTCGTCACGACAAGCCTTCCGGGATATGGCGGCACGCGCGAGCGACGCACCGGCATAAATGCGTCGATGGCGCATGTCGCCGACGTGGTCGAGGCCGTGATCCAGAAGGCCGGCGCCGGAACA
>JBDHSY010000222.1:0-5499 GCA_039808405.1 Xanthobacteraceae bacterium | reverse complement strand
TCACCAGTTCGGGCAATACCGGATGCAGGGAGTAGCCAGCGATTGCGAAACTCATGCGTCGTCTTCCCGGTTATGCCGCATCATTGCACGAGCGCGGCGGCCTTCACCGCCGTGACGGCTTGGCTGTAGTTATCGACGAGTTGCTGCACCGAAGCGGCCGACATATCGAGCACCGGCTTCGGATAGACGCCGAACAGGATGGTGAGCGCCACCAGCGGCAACAGGATCGCCGCCTCGCGCCACGTCAGATCCTTGATGGTGGCGAGCGACGGCTTGACCAGCGCGCCGTAGACGATCTTGCGGTAGAGCCACAGCGCGTAGGCCGCCGACAGGATCACGCCGGTGGTGGCGAAGAACGCCGTCGCGACGCTGACCTTGAAGGTACCGAGCAGCGTCATGAACTCGCCGACGAAGCCCGAGGTGCCCGGCAGGCCGACATTGGCCATGGTGAACACGAGGAACACGAAGGCATAGAGCGGCATGCGGTTGACGAGGCCGCCATAGGCGGCGATCTCGCGGGTGTGCATGCGGTCATAGATGATGCCGACGCAGAGGAACAGCGCGCCCGATACGATGCCGTGCGAGATCATCTGGAACACGCCGCCGGCGACGCCCTGCATGGTGCCGGCGAAGATGCCCATGGTGACGAAGCCCATATGCGCCACCGAGGAATAGGCGATGAGCTTCTTCATATCCTGCTGCATCAGGGCGACCAGCGAGGTGTAGATGATGGCGATCGCCGACAGCGTGAAGATCAGCGGCGCGAAATCGTGCGAGGCCAGCGGGAACATCGGCAGCGAAAAGCGCAGGAAACCGTAGCCGCCCATCTTCAAGAGGATCGCGGCCAGGATCACCGAGCCCGCGGTCGGCGCCTCGACGTGCGCGTCCGGCAACCAGGTGTGCACCGGCCACATCGGCATCTTGACCGCGAACGAGGCGAAGAACGCCAGCCACGCCCAGGTCTGCAACGTGTGCGGCATCGCCGTCTTCATCAACGTCGGGATGTCGGTGGTGCCGGCGTTCCAGTACAGCGCCATGATGGCGAGCAGCATCAGCACCGAGCCGAGCAGCGTGTAGAGGAAGAACTTGAACGAGGCATAGACCCGGCGCGGCCCGCCCCACACCCCGATGATGAAGAACATCGGGATCAGGCCGCCCTCGAAGAACAGGTAGAACAGCACGAGGTCGAGCGCCGAGAAGGTGCCGACCATCAGCGTTTCCAGAACGAGGAACGCCACCATGTAGGCCGGCACGCGGCTCTTCACCGAGCGCCAGCTCGCGGCGATGCAGAACGGCATCAGGGCGGTGGTGAGGATGACGAACGGCAGCGAGATGCCGTCGACGCCCATGTGATACTGGATCACGCCGTCGAGCCACGGCGCGTGCTCCTCGAACTGGAAGCCGGCGAGCGAGGGATCGAAGCGCGCCACCAGGATCAGCGACACCGCGAAGTTGATCAGCGTGGTCCACAGCGCGATCCAGCGCGCATTGCGGTCGGCGGCTTCGTCCCGTCCGGGCAGCAGCCAGATCAGCGCCGCGCCGACCAGCGGCAGGAAGGTAACGACGGAAAGAATCGGCCAGGTCGTCATCACTGGCCCCCCAGGCCGAACATGAACCAGGTCATCAGCCCGGCGACGCCGATCAGCATCGCGAAGGCGTAGTGGTAGAGATAGCCGCTCTGCACCTTGACCGCGGCGCGGGTGGCGTCGAGCACGCGCGCGGACACGCCGTCAGGACCGAACCCGTCGATCAGGAAGCCGTCGCCCTTCTTCCACAAGGTGTAGCCGATCCACTTCGCCGGCCGCACGAAGATCACCTCGTACAGTTCGTCGAAGTACCACTTGTTGAGCAGGAACTTGTAGAGCAGCGGATGCTGGGTCGCGAGCTCGACCGGCAGGTACGGCCTGCGGATGTAGAACAGCCACGACACCAGGAAGCCCAGCACCATCATCAGCGTCGGCAGGTAGACGACCGTCGCCGGCAGGTGGTGCATCTCGTCGAGGATGCCGGCCTTGAGCTTGAGCGAGTCGCGGAAGAACTCGTCCACGCCATGACCGACGAACACGTCCTTGAACGGGAATCCGGCGAGGATCGAGCCGGCCGCGAGGACGGCGAGCGGCACCAGCATGGTCAGCGGCGCCTCGTGCGCAGCCTCGTGGTGTTTGCGATCGTGCGGCTCGCCGTGGAACGTCTTGAAGATCAGCCGCCACGAATAGAATGCGGTCAGGCCGGCCGCCGCCACCGTCAGCAGGAAGGCGTACATCGCGAACGGATTGTGCGCGACCGCCGCCGACTCGATGATGGCATCCTTGGAAAAGTAGCCGGCGGTGAGCGGGAAGCCGGTCAAAGCCAGCGTGCCGATCACCATGGTGCCGTAGGTGAAGGGAATGCGGTCTTTCAGTCCGCCCATGTTGCGGATGTCCTGCTCGTGGTGCATCGCGTAGATCACCGCGCCGGAGCCTAAGAACAACAGCGCCTTGAAGAAGGCGTGGGTGAACAGGTGGAACATGCCCACCGAATAGGCCCCCGCCCCCATCGCCACGAACATGTAGCCGAGCTGCGAACAGGTCGAGTAGGCGACGATGCGCTTGATGTCGTTCTGCACCAGGCCGACGGTCGCGGCGAAGAACGCCGTGGTGGCGCCGAAGAACATCACCACGGCCTGCGCATCCGGCGACAATTCGAACAATGGCGACAGCCGCGCCACCATGAACACGCCCGCCGTCACCATGGTCGCGGCATGGATCAGCGCCGACACCGGCGTCGGGCCCTCCATCGCGTCCGGCAGCCAGGTGTGCAGCAAGAACTGCGCCGACTTGCCCATCGCGCCCATGAACAGGAACAGGCAGGTCAGCGTCAGCGCGTCGGCGTGCCAGCCGAGCAGGTTGATGGTCTTGTCGGTCAATCCCGGCGCGGCGGCGAAAATGGTGTTGAAGTCGGTCGAACCGACCAGCGCGAAGATCGCAAAAATACCGAGCGCGAAGCCGAAGTCGCCGACCCGGTTGACGACGAACGCCTTGATCGCGGCGGCGTTGGCCGAGGGCTTCTTGTACCAGAAGCCGATCAGCAGGTAGCTCGCGAGCCCGACGCCTTCCCAGCCGAAGAACAATTGCACCAGGTTGTCGGAGGTCACCAGCATCAACATCGCGAAGGTGAATAGCGACAGGTAGCCGAAGAAGCGCGGCCGGTTGGGGTCCTCGTCCATGTAGCCGATAGAGTAGAGGTGGACGAGCGACGACACCGAGGTCACCACCACCAGCATCACCGCGGTCAGCGTATCGACGCGCAGCGACCAGAGGACGTTGAGGTCGCCGGAGACGATCCATGGCGCCAGGCGGATCAGCGCGTCCTGCTTCAGGAAGCCCACGTTGACGAACACCACCCAGGCCAGCGCCGCCGATACGAACAATAGCGCCGTGGTGATCAGTTCGGCGGCGCGCGAGCCGGCCGCCGCCGGTTCGGCGGCGTGGTGATCGTCATGGTCACGGTCATGGCCGTGACCGTCATCGGCATGATCGGCATGGGCGGCGGCGGCATGCACGTGCCCTGCCCCGCCATGGGCATCGTGATGGCCGCCGTGCCCGGCATGCTCCACCGTGTCGCCGCCCGGATGGCGGGCGCGGGCGCCGGCCAGCGAGATCAGGCCCGCGATGATGGCGCCGGCGAGCGGCAGGAAAACAATGGCTTCAATCATCCCGCGTCAGCCCTTCATCACGTTGACGTCCTCGACGGCGATCGAGCCGCGATTGCGGAAGAACACGACGAGAATGGCGAGACCGATGGCCGCCTCCGCCGCCGCCACGGTGAGCACCAGCAGCGCGTAGATCTGGCCGACGATGTCGCCGAGAAATGCCGAGAACGCCACCAGATTGACGTTGGCCGAGAGCAAAATCATCTCGATCGACATCAGGATGATGATGACGTTCTTGCGGTTGAGGAAGATACCGAGAATGCCGAGCGTGAACAGGCAGGCGCCGACCGCGAGATAATGGCCCAGTCCGATGGTCATTCCGCAGCCTCCCGTGGCGGCAATTCCTCCAGCCCCTGCCCGGACGCCACCTTGCGCAGCTCCATGGTGTTGCGCTTGGAGCGCGCGTTCTGCGTGGCGATGTCCTGGCGCTTGACGTTGACCCTGTGGCGCATCGTCAGCACGATGGCGCCGACCATGGCGACCAGCAGGATCAGGCCGGAATACTGGAAGTAATGAACGTAGCGGGTGTAGAGCACCCGGCCGATCGCCTCGGTGTTGGTGATGTCGCCGGGGATCGGCGCCGTGATGGTCTTTGCGGCATGCGGGCTGATGATCCAGCCGCCGCCGACCAGCAAAAGCTCGGCCAGAAAAATCCCCGCGACCACCAGCCCGACCGGCAGGTAGTTGAGGAAGCCGGAGCGCAGCGCCGCGAAATCGACGTCCAGCATCATGACGACGAACAGGAACAGCACCGCCACCGCGCCGACATAGACCACCAGCACGATCAGCGCGAGGAACTCGGCGCCGAGCAGCACGAACAGCGCCGCCGCGTTGAAGAAGGTGAGAATCAGGAACAGCACCGAGTGCACCGGATTGCGCGAGGCGATCACCATCACGGCGGATGCGATGCACACTCCGGCGAACAGATAGAAGAACAGCGCGGGCAGGATCATCCGCTTAACCTCACCGATACGGCGCGTCGAGCGCCATGTTCTTGGCGATCTCGCGCTCCCAGCGGTCGCCGTTGGCGAGCAGCCTGGCCTTGTCGTAGTAGAGCTCCTCGCGCGTCTCGGCGGCGAACTCGAAATTCGGCCCCTCGACGATGGCGTCGACCGGGCACGCCTCCTGGCAGAAGCCGCAATAGATGCACTTCACCATGTCGATGTCGTAGCGCACGGTGCGGCGCGTGCCGTCGTTGCGGCGCGGGCCGGCCTCGATGGTGATGGCCTGCGCCGGGCAGATCGCCTCGCACAGCTTGCAGGCGATGCAGCGCTCCTCGCCGTTGGGATAGCGGCGCAGCGCATGCTCGCCGCGAAAGCGCGGCGAGATCGGCCCCTTCTCGAAGGGGTAGTTGAGCGTCGGCTTGGGCTTGAAGAAGTAGCGCATGGTGACGACGAACGCCTCCACGAACTCCTTCAGCAACAGCGACTTCGATGCGGCTGCAATACTCATGGGAGCCTCACGCCGGGGCCAGCCCGGTAAAATGCAGAACGGCGGCGACGATCACCACCATCGCCAGCGACAGCGGCAGAAACACCTTCCAGCCGAGCCGCATGAGCTGGTCGTAGCGGTAGCGCGGCACGATGGCCTTGGCCATCGCGATCAGGAAGAAGAAGAACAGCGCCTTGAGCGAGAACCACACCACGCCCGGCACCCAGGTGAACGGCGCGAACGGGATCGGCGACAGCCAGCCGCCCATGAACAGGATGGTCGCCATCGCGCACATGGTGGCGATCGCGACATACTCGCCGAGCATGAACAGCAGGTAGGGCGTCGAGCCGTATTCGACCATGAAGCCGGCGACCAGT
>JBDHSY010000221.1:0-5513 GCA_039808405.1 Xanthobacteraceae bacterium | reverse complement strand
GGGCGTCATCAAGGTGAAGCCCGGCAGCGCCGTTGCCGTCGCCGGCACCGGCAATGCGCGCGCGGATGCGGCCCCGCAATGAGGGCCAACCCCTTCATCGACCGGCCCGTCTTCGCCTGGGTGATCGCGATCGTGATCGTGCTCGCCGGGCTCGTGGCGATGCGGGCGCTGGCGGTCGAGCAGTACCCTCAGATCGTGCCGCCGCAGGTGGTGGTGCAGGCGACCTATCCCGGCGCCAACGCCGAGGCGCTGGCGCAGGTCGTCGCCGCGCCGCTGGAGCAGCAGATCAACGGCGTCGAAGACATGCTCTACATGCAGTCGACGAACTCCAGCGCCGGCACCATGCGGCTGACGGTGACGTTCCAGATCGGCACCAACCCCGACCAGGCGACGATCAACGTCAACAACCGCGTGCAGCGCGCGATCTCGACGCTGCCGGCCGAGGTGACGCGGCAGGGGCTGATCGTCAACAAGCAGTCGAGCACCATTCTCGCCGTGCTGGCGATGTCGTCGGACGATGCACGCTACGATTCGATCTACATCTCGAACTATGCGCTGCTCAACATCATCGACGAGCTGAAGCGCGTCCCCGGCGTCGGCGATGCCGCGCTGTTCGGCGCCAAGAACTACTCGATGCGCATCTGGCTGCGCCCCGACAAGCTCGCGCAGTACGACCTGACGCCCGGCGACATCGCCACCGCGATCCGCGAGCAGAACGCCCAGTTCGCCGCCGGCCGCTTCAACGAGGAGCCGTCGCGCGCCGGCCTCGCCTTCACCTATTCGGTCAACACCGAGGGCCGCCTGCCGGACGCCCGCGCCTTCGGGGACATCATCGTGCGCTCGGACGCCAACGCCGCGACGCTGCGGCTGAAGGACGTCGCGCGCATCGAACTGGGCGCCCAGAACTACGCCTTCGCCGCCACCCACAACGGCACGCCGGCGGTGCCGATCGGCGTCTACCTGCAACCCGGCGCCAACGCGCTCGGCACGCTCGATGCCGTCCGCGCCCGCATCACCGAGCTGGAAAAGAACTTTCCGCAAGGGCTGAAGGCGTCGATTCCCTACGACACCACGCTGTTCGTGCGCGTCTCCATCGAGGAAGTGGTCAAGACCTTCCTCGAGGCGATGGCGCTGGTCATCGTCGTGGTGTTCGTGTTCCTGCAGAACTGGCGCGCCACGCTGATCCCGGTGCTCGCCGTGCCGGTCTCGATCCTCGGCACCTTCGCCGGCATGTACGTGCTCGGTTTCTCCATCAACCTGCTGACGCTGTTCGGGCTGGTGCTGGCGATCGGCATCGTGGTCGATGACGCCATCGTCGTGCTCGAGAACGTCGAGCGCATCATGACCACCGAGAAGCTGCCGCCGCGCGAGGCGGCGATCAAGGCGATGAGCGAGGTCACCGGGCCGATCGTCGCCATCGTGCTGGTGCTGTGCGCGGTGTTCGTGCCGGTCGCCTTCATGGGCGGGCTGGCCGGCGAGATGTACCGCCAGTTCGCGGTGACGATCGCGGTGTCGGTGACGATTTCCGGCATCGTGGCGCTGACGCTGAGCCCGGCCCTGTGCGCCCTGATCCTCAAGCCCGGCCACCACGAGCCGGCGGCGCCGTTCCGCTGGTTCAACCGGGCGTTCGCCGGCATCACCTCGGGCTACACCGCGGGCGTGCGCTTCTTCCTCAAGCGCGCCGCGCTCGGGCTGGTGCTGTTCGTCGGCATCGGCGCGGTGGCGGCGCTGTTGTTCTTCCGCATCCCCGGCTCGATGGTGCCGGACGAGGACCAGGGCAGCGTGTTCGCCGTGGCGCTGCTGCCGCCGGCGGCGTCGATGACGCGCACGCAGACCGTCATGGCCAAGGTCAACGAGAGCATTCTGGCCCGGCCCGAGGTCAGCGACATCGTCAGCTTTTCCGGCTTCGACCTGCTGGCCGGCGTGCAGAAGACCAGCGCCGGCATTTCGTTCGTCCAGCTCAAGGACTGGAACGAGCGCACCAGGCCCGAGGAAAGCTCGGCCGCGCTCGCGCGCTCCTTCCTGGAGCTGAACGGGCCGGTGCGCGATGCGCAGGTGCTGGCGTTCACGCCGCCGCCGATCCGCGGCATGAGCAACACCGGCGGCTTCGAGGCGTTCGTGCAGGATCGCCGCGGCGGCACCCCGCAGCAGCTGATCGAGGCGGCGCAGCAACTGGTCGCGGCGGCCGCCAAGCGGCCCGAACTCGCCGGCGTGCAGACCACCTTCGTCAGCAACGTGCCGCAGTATCGCATCACGCTCGACCGCGAGAAGGCCAAGGCGCTCGGCGTGCCGATCATGTCGGTCTTCGAGACCATGCAGAGCACGTTCGGCAGCCTCTACGTCAACGATTTCACGCTGTTCGGCCGCAACTATCAGGTCAACCTGCAATCGGAAGCGAATTTTCGCGAGCGGCCGGAAGACCTGAAGCAGGTGTTCGTGCGGGCGAATTGCGGCAGCATGATCCCGGTCGACACGCTTCTGCGCGTCGAGCGCATCGTCGGCCCCGACCAGATGGACCGCTTCAACGCCTTCCCCGCCGCAAAGGTGATCGGCAATCCGGCGCCCGGCTATTCGTCCGGCCAGGCGATCGGCGCGATGCGCGACCTCGCCGCCACCGCCTTGCCCGACGGCTACCAGGTCGCCTGGACCGGCTCGGCCTATCAGGAGATCGCCACCAGCGGCACCGGGGTGCAGGCGTTCGTGTTCGGCCTGATCATGGTGTTTCTAATCCTCGCCGCGCAATACGAGCGCTGGTCGCTGCCGCTTGCGGTGGTGATGGCGGTGCCGTTCGCGCTGTTCGGCGCGCTGGTCGCGATCTGGCTGCGCGGGCTCAACAACGACGTCTATTTCCAGATCGGCCTGGTGACGCTGATCGGGCTCGCCTCGAAGAACGCCATCCTGATCGTCGAGTTCGCGGTGCTCAAGCGCCGCGACGGCATGGGCGTGATCGAGGCGGCGACCGAGGCGGCGCGGCTGCGCTTCCGGCCGATCGTGATGACCTCGCTCGCCTTCGTGCTCGGCTGCGTGCCGCTCGCCACCTCGACGGGCGCCGGCGCGGCCAGCCGGCACTCGATCGGCACCGGCGTGATCGGCGGCATGCTGGCGGCGACCTTCATTGCCGTGTTCTTCATTCCGATGTTCTACCGGCTGATCGCGCGCAAGGAGACGGCGGCCGACCGCCGCGCCCGCGAAGCCGCCGCCGCCAACGTCACCGCGGGGCCGGCTTAATCCTGCGAGACGGTCAATCCTGCGGCACGGTCTCCGCCGGCGCGGCTTGACCGGCCGCGGCGCGCTTGGCGTTGATTTTGGCTTCGATCTGGCCGATCGCGTCCACCACCGCCTCGAAGGTCAGGAGCGTCGAGGCATGGCGGGCCTTGAAGTCGCGCACCGGCTCGAGCAGCGCGATCTCCTCCCACTTGCCCTGCGGCGGCTGGCCGTTCTCCTTGAGCATGCGCCACACGGTGTCGCGCAGGTCGCGCAGCTCGCTGGCGGTCGAGCCGACCACATGCGCGGCCATGATCGAGGACGACGCCTGACCGAGCGCGCACGCCTTGACGTCGTGGGCGAAGTCGGTGACGACGCCGTCCTCCATCTTGAGGTCGACCTTGACGGTGGAGCCGCACAGCTTGGAATGGGCGGTGGCCGTGGCGTCGGGGGAGGCGAGGCGGCCGAGGCGGGGAATGTTGCCCGCGAGCGCAATGATCCGCTTGTTGTAGACGTCGTTCAGCATGATCGCATTCCGTGCCGCAGGCCGTTGATTCTGCGCCGGAAAGCAGGCTTAGGGCCGGACTTGTCGGGTGGCTTGGCGATTGCGGCTGTCAACCTATATAATACTGCGGCCGCGGAAATACACCTGTCCGCATGGCGGACGACGAGAGCGACCATCGCCTTGCAAGGCCGGCCTGCCGCGTTTGTCGCCCGGTCGGGAACGTCCCGCGGCAAGGAGCATCTGCCTGGGTAGGCGCGGCGTGTGCGGGGCAGCCCGCCCGGCGTGCCGGAAGATGAAGGGTTTCAGGCGTCCGGCGGCTCAAGGCCGCCTCCGTCTGCCCGGTGACACTCCGGCCCCCTTTTCGAGGGGCGGCCGGTCGAACGGAGTTGAGATGGACGCACTGATCAAGCCGCTGCGCGCGGCCAAACCTTCTGACGTCAAGCCGGCCGACCCTCAGCCGGCCGACAAAACCGACCCCAAATCTTCCGACCCCCGGCCCGAGGCGGCCCGGCCGCAGGACACGCGGCCGGCCGAACTCGACCCGGCCGAATTTCAGGCCGCCGCCATCCGCCCGGACCTGCCGCGCCCCTCGCGCGCCGAGGCCGAGCGCGCGGTTCGCACGCTGATCGCCTATATCGGCGAGGACCCGGCCCGCGAAGGGCTGGTCGATACGCCGCGCCGCGTCGTCGAGGCGTTCGACGAACTCTATGCCGGCTACCGGCTGTGCCCGGCCGAGGTGCTGAACCGCACCTTTGGCGAGACCGCCGGCTACGACGACTTCGTGCTGGTGCGCGACATCGGTTTCCATTCGCACTGCGAACACCACATGATGCCGTTCTACGGCCGCGCCCACATCGCCTACACGCCGGTCGACCGCGTCGTCGGGCTGTCGAAGCTCGCCCGCCTCGTCGATATCTTCGCCCACCGCCTGCAGACCCAGGAGCACCTGACGGCGCAGCTCTCGGCGTCGATCGACGCCATCCTCAAGCCGCGCGGCGTCGCGGTGATGATCGAGGCCGAGCACACCTGCATGTCGGTGCGCGGCATCGCCAAGGAAGGCGCGCTGACGGTGACGACGCGCTTCACCGGCACGTTCCGCGACGATCCGCACGAGCAGGCCCGCTTCCTCACGATGGTGCGCGCGCCGCAGCGCTGAACGGTATCGGCGACGATACCCTGCCCGCGAGACAGCCCGAGATACCCGATGAGCTCCGAACCCGACCGCGACAGCAACGAGGAGGGGCTGACGTTCCGCCCCAAATTCGACGCCGGCGGCCTCCTCACCTGCGTTGCCACCGACGCTGCGAGCGGCGAGGTGCTGATGGTCGCCCACATGAACGAGGAAGCGCTCCGCCGCACGCTGGCGACGGGCGAGGCGTGGTACTTCAGCCGCTCGCGGAACAGGCTGTGGCGTAAGGGCGAAAGCTCGGGTCATGTGCAGCGGGTGGTCGAGGCGCGCGTCGATTGCGATCAGGACGCGGTCTGGCTGCGGGTCGAGCAGGTGGGCGGCGCCGCCTGCCACACCGGGCGGCGCTCGTGCTTCTACCGGACGGCGACGGCCGGCGAGGGCGGCGCGGTACGGCTTGCGTTCGCCGACGGCGGCGACGGCGCGGCCCGCGTGTTCGATCCCGCCGCGGTCTACGGCAACGGCGGTTAAGCGAGGCTGGGACTATTTAACGCGCCGTTAACCATAATCGGTCAGCTTCGAGGGTGGCGTCACGGCCGTTGCCCGCGCCGTGCGCGCAACGCAAAAGAGCGGCACCGGGGACCAAAACCGCATGGCAGTCGATTCGCTCCTGCCGGT
>JBDHSY010000220.1:0-5530 GCA_039808405.1 Xanthobacteraceae bacterium | reverse complement strand
GGCGGTGACGGCGCAGCTTGCCACGCTGCCGCGTGCCGAGATCGCGCGCGCCTCGTGGCAGACCTATGGCGCCATCGTGCTGGTGGACCGCCTCGATGCCGCGGTCGCCCTTGCCGACCGCATCGCCGCCGAGCACCTCGAAATCGTCACCGCCGACCCGGAGGCGTTTGCCGCCCGCATCCGCAACGCCGGCGCCATCTTCCTCGGACCCCACACCCCCGAGGCGATCGGCGACTATGTCGGCGGCTCCAACCACGTGCTGCCGACGGCGCGCTCGGCGCGGTTTTCCTCCGGGCTCGGCGTGCTTGACTTCATGAAGCGAACGTCGATCCTGAAGTGCGGCCCGGAGCAACTGCGCGCGCTGGGGCCGGCCGCCATCACGCTCGGCCGGGCGGAGGGGCTGGAGGCTCATGCGCGCTCGGTCGGAGTGCGCCTCAACCTGCGATGAGCAAGCCGCCGCCCAAGGACGACTCCCGCAACCGCATCACGGCGGTCATCCTCGACGAGGACTCGATCGGCCGTACCGGGCCGGACATCGAGCACGAGCGCGCCATCGCCATCTACGACCTGATCGAGCAGAACCTGTTCGCGCCGGAAGGCGCCGAGGGCGGCCCCTATACGCTGCACATCGCCATCACCGGCAGCCGGCTGATGTTCGACATCCGCCGCGAGACCGGCGAGCCGGTGGTCGCGCACCTGTTGTCGCTGACGCCGTTCCGGCGCATCGTGAAGGACTACTTCATGATCTGCGACAGCTATTACGAAGCGATCCGCACCGCGACGCCGGACCGCATCGAGGCCATCGACATGGGCCGGCGCGGCATCCACGACGAGGGCTCGCGCACGCTGATGGAGCGGCTGAACGGCAAGGTGCGCGTCGATTTCGAAACCGCGCGGCGGCTGTTCACGCTGATTTCCGTGCTGCACTGGAAAGGCTGAGCGCGGATGGCGGCGCCCCCGCGCCAGCGCGCCCCGCAGTCCGTGCTGTTCGCATGCGGTCTCAACAGCGTGCGCTCGCCGATGGCGGCGAGCCTGTTGCAGCGGATGTACCCGGATACGCTCTATGTACGCTCCGCCGGCGTGCGCAAGGGCGAGCTCGACCCGTTCGCGGTGAGCGTGATGGCCGAGATCGGCCACGACCTCTCGCACCACCGGCCGATCACCTTCGAGGAGCTGGAGGACTGGGAAGGGCTCAACTTCGACCTGATCGTCACCCTGTCGCCGGAGGCGCACCACAAGGCGCTGGACCTGACGCGCACCATCGCCGCCGAGGTCGAATACTGGCCGACGCCCGACCCGGTCGATGTCGGCGACACCCGCGCGCAGCGGCTGGCCGCCTACCGCGAGGTGCTCGACGGCCTGTCGGAGCGCATCCAGCAGCGCTTCGCGAGGGGGCGGCTCGGCAACGAGTGACACGGCCGCCGGCCGGCTTGCGCGGTTGTGAGGCGGGATGCGTTCGGCTACACCCGTGCCATCGTCTCATTGCCGCAAGTGGGTCATGTCGCTCCCCCCGAAACTCGTTCTCGCCTCGGCCTCGCCGCGCCGTCTCGCCTTGCTCAACCAGGCCGGCATCGCGGCCGACGCGCTGCGTCCGGTCGATCTCGACGAGACCCCGACGCGGGGCGAACTGCCGCGCGCCTGCGCCACCCGCCTCGCCCATGGCAAGGCCACGGCGGCGCTCGAAGCGGTCCGGCGCGACGACGACCTCGACGGTGCCTTCATCCTCGCCGCCGACACCGTGGTGGCGGTCGGCCGCCGCATCCTGCCCAAGGCGGAACTGGAGACCGAAGCCGAGCAATGCCTGCGGCTTTTGTCGGGGCGCAATCACCGCGTCTATACCGGGATCGTGCTGGTGACGCCGAAGGCGGCGTTCCGCCAGCGGCTGGTGGAGACGCGCGTGCGCTTCAAGCGGCTCAACGACGAGGACATCCGCGGCTATCTGGCGACCGGCGAGTGGCGCGGCAAGGCCGGCGGCTATGCCGTGCAGGGCATCGCCGGCTCGTTCGTGGTCAAACTGGTCGGCTCCTACACCAATGTCGTCGGGCTGCCGCTGTACGAGACGGTGTCGCTGCTCGGCGGCGAGGGGTTTCCGATCCGCGCGGGCTGGTGCGATGCCGTCTGACGGCAAGGGCAAGGGCAGGGACAAGGGCAAGGGCAAGGGCGGCGCGGACGGACGCCCGCGCCCCGTCCGGCCCTGTCCGGTGTGCGGCAAGCCGGCGACGCGCGCGGCGTGGCCGTTCTGCTCCGAGCGCTGCCGCGACGTCGATCTGCATCGCTGGCTGTCGGGCAGCTACGTCATCCCCGGCCGCGACGACGACGAGGAGACGCCGGGGTAGCCCGGATTCATTTTCAGTCGTCATGCCCGGCATAGCCGTTCAAAGAACGGCGTTCTTCCGAACGCCTATGTCCGGGCATCCATCCTTGAAAGATGGACCCGCGGGTCAGGCCCGCGGGTGACGGCAAAGGGTGCGGGGCCGGCGTGACCGGGATGCGCCGGGCCGGCCATGACGGTGCAGGGTGCTTACGCCAGCCCCTCGCTCTTCAGCGCTTCCTGCACCTTCGGCCGCGCCGCCATGCGCGCCTTGAAGGCGGCGATGTTGTTCAGCGCCGACAGGTCGAGCTTCATGCCGTCGGCCCAGCGCAGCATGACGTAGAGATAGCCGTCGGCGACGCTGAAGGCGCCCATCAGGTAATCCTGGCCGGCGAGCTTTTCGTCCACGTACTTGAACTTGCCGAGCAGGCGGTCGCGGAAAAATCCTTTTGCGTCGTCGCTCAGGGCCGGCTGGAACAGCGGGCTGAAGTTCTTGTGCAGTTCGCTGGTCAGGAAGTTGAGCCATTCCTGCAAATGGTAGCGCTCGATGCTGCCGCAGGGCGGGGCGAGCTTCTTGTCGGCGGCCTTGTCGGCGATGGCCTGCACGATCACCGGGCCTTCGGTCAGCTGTTCGCCGTTGTCGAGCACCAGCACCGGCACCTGGCCCTTCGGGTTGACCTTCAGGAAATCGCCGCCGTCGGCCAGCTTCTTGGCCTTGAGGTCGACCTTGACCGTCTCGTGCGGGATCCCGGCTTCCAGCAGCGCGATGTGGGGCGACAGCGAGCAGGCGCCGGGCGAGTAATACAGCTTCATGGCACGTTCCTTCGGTTGCGGTCGCCGACCGTGGTCGTGGACCGGGGCGGGATCATGCGACTAAAAGCGCCGGCACGGCATAGTCAAGATTGATGCAAGTGCATTGGCTGGGGTAAGCTCTGCGCTGCACGCGGGGATGACGTCATGAAACGCAAGCCGTCGCCGGAGGCCACCGAGGCGTGGAGCCGCCTGATGCGGGTCCAGAGCCGGGTGCTGAGCGCCGTCGAGCAGGATCTGAAGAAGGCCGGCTTCCCGCCGCTGGCCTGGTACGATGCGCTGTTCGAACTGTCGCGGGCCGAGGGCGGCGAGATGCGGCCGGTCGAGCTCGAGCGGCAGATGCTGATTCCGCAATATTCGACCTCGCGCCTGATCGACCGGCTGGTCGAGGAGGGGCTGGCGGTGCGTCGCGAATGCAAGCGCGACAAGCGCGGCCAGTACGTCGAGATCACCCCGGCCGGGCGCGAGCTGCAGAAAAGCATGTGGAACGCCTACGCCGCGGCCATCGAGCGCCATATCGGCTCAAAACTGTCGGACGCCGACGCGGCGACGCTGAGCGGCCTGCTTGACCGGCTCGGCTGCTCCTGCGATGGAGCGCCACCGGCCCCGCTGCGAGACGCTGCGCCGGTGCGATGACGCCTTTCCCCACCCGCCCGCCGCCGCTTGTTTCGCGCAGCGGCCGGCACCCCCGCCTGCACGCGTGCCCGAAGGCCGCGCGCCTATCCCGGACCGCCCATGGCGCGTGACCAGATCGATATGACGCCCCTCACGTCGCGCGACGAACTGGTCGCGTGGCTGGAGGCGGGCTGCAAGCCGGCCGCCGACTTCCGCATCGGCACCGAGCACGAGAAGACGCCGTTCACGCTCACCGGCCACCGTCCGGTGCCCTATGCCGGGCCGCGCGGCATCGGTGCGCTATTGGAGGGCATGCAGCTGCTGCTCGGCTGGGAAGCGATCGTCGAGAACGACAACGTCATCGGGCTCTACGACGTCACCGGCGGCGGCGCCATTTCGCTCGAGCCGGGCGGCCAGTTCGAACTGTCCGGCGCGCCGGTCGAGACCGTGCATCAGACGCTGGCCGAACTGACGGCGCATCTGGCGCAGGTGCGCGAGGTGGCGCGGCCGCTCGGCATCGGCTTCCTCGGCCTCGGCATGACGCCGTCGTGGTCGCGCGCCGAGATTCCGGCGATGCCGAAGGGCCGCTACGGCATCATGACGCGCTACATGCCCAAGGTCGGCACGCTCGGCCTCGACATGATGTACCGCACCTGCACGGTGCAGGCCAACCTCGACTTCTCCTCCGAAGCCGACATGGTCAGGAAGCTGCGGGTGGCGCTGGCGTTGCAGCCGGTCGCGACCGCGCTGTTCGCCAACTCGCCGTTCACCGAAGGCAAGCCGAACGGTTTTTTGTCGTTCCGCTCGGAAATCTGGCGCGATACCGATGCGGACCGCACCGGCATGCTGCCGTGGGCGTTCGAGGACGGCATGGGATTCGAGCGCTGGGTCGACTACGCGCTCGACGTGCCGATGTATTTCGTCAAGCGCGGCGACCGCTATATCGACGTGGCGGGCTCCTCGTTCCGCGATTTTTTCGCAGGGCGCAACCCGCATCTGCCGGGCGAGCAGCCGACATTGTCGGACTGGGCCAACCATCTCTCGACGATTTTTCCAGAGGTGCGGCTGAAGCGCTATCTCGAGATGCGCGGCGCGGACAACGTGCCGTGGGAGCGGCTGTCGGCGCTGCCGGCGTTCTGGGTCGGGCTTCTGTACGATCGGGCGAGCCTCGACGGCGCCTGGGATCTGGTGCGCCACTGGAGCGCCACCGAGCGGCAGGCGCTGCGCGATGACGTGCCGCGGCTCGCGCTCGCGGCGCGGATCGGCGGTCGCTCCGTCGCCGAGATCGCGCGCGACTGCCTGGCGCTGGCCGAGGCCGGCCTGCGGCGCCGCGGCCGCTGCGACCATATGGGGCGCGACGAGAGCTATCATCTCGCGCCGCTCGCACGTACGCTCGACCAGGGCCGCACGCCGGCCGAGGAGATGCTGGACAAGTTCCACGGCGTCTGGGGCGGCTCGGTCGAGCCGGCCTATGCCGACTACGCGCTCTGACGCCGGCGTTGCGACCGGCGCTGGGCCGCGTTCACCCGGCATACAGGATGGCGGCGGCATAATGCCCAACGGGAGAGGCGCGCCAGCGCGCGAGGACGCCTTCCTGCATCGAGAAAGCCGCCGGAGATGCACAAAGTCTGGCTGACCGTCGTTGCCGCAGTGTTGCTCGGGGCGTTCGCGACGCCATCCGAGGCATTGGCGCAGGCTGGTTTCGACCGGCCGGGCGGCGACTACAAGCGCATCGCGCTGGTTTCGGGCGACCCGGCGGAGTGCGCCATGCTGTGCGAGCGCGATCGCCGCTGC
>JBDHSY010000219.1:0-5562 GCA_039808405.1 Xanthobacteraceae bacterium | reverse complement strand
CAGCTATCCGCACCAGCTCTCCGGCGGGCAGCGCCAGCGCGTGATGATCGCGATGGCGCTCGCCAACGAGCCGGACCTGTTGATCGCCGACGAGCCGACCACCGCGCTCGACGTCACCGTGCAGGCGCAGATCCTCGAGCTGTTGGCCGACATCCGCGCCCGGCTCGGCATGAGCCTGTTGTTCATCACCCACGACCTCGCCATCGTGCGCCGCATCGCCGATGTGGTCTGCGTCATGAACAAGGGCAAGATCGTCGAGCAGGGGCCGGTCGAACAGGTTTTCACCGCGCCACAGCATCCTTACACCCGCGCCCTGCTCGCGGCCGAGCCGCGGCCCGATCCGGCGCCGCCGCGCCCCGAAGCGCCGCAGGTGATGACCGCCGACAACTTGCGCGTCTGGTTTCCGATCCGGCGCGGGCTGTTGCGGCGCACGGTCGGCCACATCAAGGCGGTGGACGGCGTTTCGGTCGCGGTGCGCCAGGGCGAGACGCTCGGCGTCGTCGGCGAATCCGGCTCGGGCAAGACCACGCTGGGGCTGGCGCTGTTGCGGCTGATTTCGTCGGACGGGCCGATCGTGTTTCTCGGCCGCGACATCCAGGGTCTGCGCTTCAAGGAGATGCGGCCGATCCGCCGCGACATGCAGATCGTGTTTCAGGACCCGTTCGGCTCGCTCAGCCCGCGCATGTCGATTGCCGACATCATCGCCGAGGGCCTGAGCGTGCATCAGCCCACGCTGTCGAACGAGGAACGCGAGGCGCGCGTCGTCAGGGCGCTGACCGAGGTCGGGCTCGATCCCGAGACGCGCTTCCGCTACCCGCACGAGTTTTCCGGCGGCCAGCGCCAGCGCGTCAGCATCGCGCGCGCGGTGGTGCTGGAGCCGAGCTTCGTCGTGCTCGACGAGCCGACCAGCGCGCTCGACATGCTGTTGCAGGCGCAGATGGTCGACCTGCTGCGCGACCTGCAACGCCGCCGCGATCTCACCTACATGTTCATCTCGCACGATCTGCGGGTGGTCGCATCGCTCGCGAGCCACCTCATCGTCATGCGTCAGGGCAAGGTGGTGGAGGAAGGCGCGGCGCAACAACTGTTCGCCACGCCGCAGAGCGACTATACGCGCGCGCTGTTCGCCGCCGCTTTCCATGCCGAGGCGGCGCCCGGTGCCGGCGCGTGAGCGACGACGGCGAGATCGGCGATCGCGCGGCGGCGGTTGCGACGATGCCGCCGCTGGTGATCGGCGCAGGCTACCAGCGCTATGAGCGGCACCGTTTCGTTCAAGGCGGCACCGAGCGCGCCCACGATCTGTTGCGTGGCGGTCGCGCCGTTGCGGTGATCGCCCTCGACCCGGCGCGCGACAGCGTGGTGCTGATCCGCCAGTTCCGCATCGCCGCGCATCTGGCCACCGGCCGCGGCGCGCTGGTCGAGATCGTTGCCGGCCGCGTCGATGCCGGCGAGGCCGACGCGGCGGCGGCGCGGCGCGAATGTCTCGAGGAGATCGGCGTCGCGCCACGCAGGCTCACGCCGCTGTTCGGCGTGCTGTCGAGCCCGGGTCTGACCGACGAATACGTGACGTTCTATCTCGCCGAGGTCGATTCGACGCACGTCGCGGCGCACGGCGGCGTCGCCGACGAGCATGAGGACATCGCAACGCTGGTGATGCCGGTCGATGCGCTCGCGGCAGCGCTGGCGCACGGGCGCATCAGCAACGCGCTGGCAGTGGTCGGGCTGCAATGGCTGCTCATCAACCGCGCGCGCCTCGCCGCCGTCCTCGACGGCGCAGAGTGAAGCTTACAGCCGCTTGATCGTGACGACCTCGCTGCCGGCTGCCTTGATGCGGGCGACCGCCTCGCGCGTCGGCTCGATGGTGGTCGCCATGTGGAAGGCGTTGGCGTGAACGAGGCTCTCCGCGTCGCGGGCGATGGCGACGTGACCTTTCCAGAAGATCAGGTCGCCGCGCCTGAGCCGGCCGATCTCCGACAGCGGCAGCTCGGCGCCGAGCGCGCCCTGCTGCATGTCGCTGTCGCGTGGCGCGCCGACCCCGGCGGCGGTGAGGCTGACCTGCACCAGGCCCGAGCAGTCGATGCCGAGGCTGGTCTTGCCGCCCCACAGATAGGGCGTGCCGGCAAACGTCTCGGCCACCGCGACGAAATCGCTCGCGTGCCGATCGAACGGCGCCACATGCCGCGCCGGAACATGGTGCCCCTCGCGGGTGACGGCGAAATCGCCGGCGATGCGCGTCACCGCCAGCGCCGCACCGAGACTGAACGTCGCAACCGGCGGCAGCTTGATCGAGGGGCCGGGGAAGGCGAAGGTGCGCAGCGCCGTTACCTTGTGCGTCGGCGCGGCACCGGGTGGCGCCAGCGCCGCGTCGGGCAGCCAGCCGACATAGCCGTCGCCGACGAGCTGCCCCCACGCCCAGCCCTCGCGCCGGTCGTAGATGGTGACGTGCTCGCCCTTCAGCGCCTCGGTGTCGAGGGCCGCGTTGGGCGCGGGCGCCCGGCGCAGCGGCGCCGCGGCAGCGGTCACCTCGTGGGCGACGCCGTCGACGAAGCGCGCTGCTTCAACCTTGCCTTGGAGATAACGTGCGGCGAGGTCGGGCCGCGCCGGAGTGAGGCGAGGATCAGCCATAGCGGTCGCACAACAGCGCGAAGATGGCGCGCGCCGCCTGGCATTCGCCGCCTTCCGGCTGCGCCGGCTTTGCCGTCGGCGTCCAGCCGTAGATATCGACGTGCAGCCACGGCGTCGTCGGCGCGACAAAACGCTGCAAGAACAGCGCGCAGGTGATCGAGCCGGCAAAGCCGTTCGAGGGCGCGTTGTTGAGGTCGGCGACCTTGGAGTCCAGCCACTTGTCGTAAGGCGCCCACAGCGGCAGCCGCCACAGCGGATCGTTCTCGCGCGCGGCGCAGGCGGCGAGATCGGCGGCGAGGCGATCGTCGGGGGTGTAGAACGGCGGCAGGTCCGGGCCGAGCGCGACCCGTGCCGCGCCGGTCAGCGTGCCGAGATCGATCACGAGGTCGGGGTTGTCCTCGCAGGCCAGCGCCAGCGCGTCGGCCAGCACCAGCCGGCCCTCGGCGTCGGTGTTGCCGACCTCGACGGTGAGCCCCTTGCGCGAGGCGCAGATATCGAGCGGGCGGAAAGCGTTGCCGGCGACGGCGTTCTCGACGGCCGGGATCAGCACGCGCAGCCGCACCGGCAGCTTTGCATCCATCACCATCCGCGCCAGCGCCAACACGTTGGCGGCGCCGCCCATGTCCTTCTTCATGATCAGCATGGCGCTCGACGGCTTCAGATCGAGGCCGCCGGTGTCGAAGCAGACACCCTTGCCGACCAGCGTGATCTTCGGATGCGCGGCATCGCCCCAGGTCAGGTCGATCAGCCGCGGCGCGCGCGGCGAGGCCTGGCCGACCGCATGGATCAGCGGAAAATTATCGTGCAAGAGCGCGTCGCCGACGGTGCATAGGAACGTTGCGCCGAACTGCTCGGCGAGTTGCGCCGCAGCAGTGGCCAGTTCCTCCGGCCCCATGTCGTTGGCCGGGGTGTTGATCAGGTCGCGCGCCAGCGTCACCGCGTCCGCGATGCGCGTCAGCGCCGCCGCATCGACGCCGTCCGGCGGCACCAGCCGCGCCGTGGGCTTATCGCCCGCGCGATAACGGGTGAAGCGGTAGCTGCCGAGCGCGAAGGCGAGGGCGCTGAGGCGCGCATCGTGCGGCGCGCCCGCGAAGCGATAGCTGCCCGGCGGCAGCAAGCCCGGCAACTGCCCGGCGCGGAACGGGTCGCGCCGGCTGTCGTCGTCCAGCCCGAACAGCACCGTGTCGATCCCGCCGTCAGTGCCGGGCAGCGCCAGATACTGGCCGGCCTTGCCCGTGAAGACGCTGGCGTCGGCAAAACGCCGCTGCGGCGCGGTGAGCCGCGTGGCCTCCGTCTCCCAGGTCGAGCGGGTGACGAATACGATGGGCGTGGCGGGCCCGGCTGACGGATCGGCGAAGACGGACGGCATGGTGCGGTTGTGCTCTCGGGGCGGGCGCTTCGTCAAACGCCGTGGCGCGGGGGCGTTAACGGTACGTTAGGGTTAACAGTCTATTACGAACAGCCATGATGCCGCTCAAGCGGCAAAATGCGGGTTTCTCCATGCGTATGCGATCCGTTGCCCGATCCTTCGCCTCAGTTGCCGCCGTGGCACTGTTGGCCGGCGGCCTCGCCGGCTGCAAGACGGCTGGGCTATCCGACATCACCGGGTCGCTTGGGCCGCGCGCGGCCGCCGCCGATGCCGATCCGCACCGGGCCATTGCGGCGCTCGGCGAGCGCTACCGCGCCAACCCGCGCAACGCGGACGCAGGCTTGCGCTACGGGCAGGCGCTGCGCGCCAACGGCCAGCGCGCGCAGGCCGTTGCCGTGCTCGAACAGGCCACCATCGCCAATCCCGGCAACAAGCCGCTGCTCGCCGCCTATGGGCGGGCGCTGGCCGACAACGGCGACTTCCAGCAGGCGTTCGATACCTTGAGCCGGGCCCACACGCCGGAGAACCCGGACTGGCGGATTCTCTCGGTGCAGGGCGCCGCCCTCGATCAGCTCGGCCGCCATCGCGATGCGCGCGGCTACTACGAGGCCGCGCTGAAGATCGCGCCGGGCGAGCCGACCGTGCTGTCCAATCTCGGCATGTCATATCTGTTGACGCGCGACCTCGCCCAGGCCGAGCGGGTGCTGCGGCAGGCGTATGGCAACGGCCGGGCGGACGCGCGGGTGCGGCAGAATCTGGCGCTGGTGGTCGGGCTGCAGGGCCGCTTCGCCGAGGCGCAGGACATCGCGGCGCGCGACCTGCCGGCCGAGGAGGCTGCCGCCAACGTCGCCTATCTCAAGGACATGCTGCGCAACGACAGCGGCCGCACCGGCGCGCCGGCGCGCGCGGCGCGGTCGTAGCTCTCCCGCTAATGCCCCTCGAAGGCCATCAGCGTGCGCACCGGCACGTCCATGTCGCGTAGGCGGGCGGCGCCGCCCAGGTCCGGCAGGTCGATGATGAAGCAGGCCGCCACCACCTCGGCGCCGATCTGGCGCAGCAGCTTCACCGCACCCTCCGCCGTGCCGCCGGTGGCGATCAGGTCGTCGACCAGAATGACGCGCTGGCCGGGGCGCACCGCGTCGACATGGATTTCCATCTCGTCGAGGCCGTATTCCAGCGCGTAGGCCATGCGCACCGTGGTGTGCGGCAGCTTGCCCTTCTTGCGGATCGGTACGAAGCCGGCCGAGAGCTGGTGCGCCACCGCGCCGCCGAGAATGAAGCCGCGCGCCTCGATGCCGGCGACCTGATCGACTTTTGCGCCGGCCCACGGATGCACCAGCTCATCGACGGCGCGGCGGAAGGCGCGCGCGTTACCGAGCAGCGTCGTGATATCGCGAAAGACGATGCCCGGCTTCGGATGGTCGGGAATGCTGCGGATGACCGATTTGAGATCGTCGTCGCCGTTCATCGGCCCCCGTCCCCTATAACGGCTGATCGAGCCGGAACGCATTCTCGACGATGCGCAGGCCGACGTCGCCACTGAGCGACATCAGCGACTCGGGATGAAA
>JBDHSY010000218.1:0-5601 GCA_039808405.1 Xanthobacteraceae bacterium | reverse complement strand
ATCGGCTCCGTCCGCCACCCGCTCAACACCTCCGACTTCTCCCCGCTCCTGCTGCAGGCGCAAGCCTCGAAAGCCAAGGTGGTGGCGCTCGCCAATGCCGGCGGCGATACCTCGACCGCGATCAAGCAGGCCGCCGGATTCGGCCTCGCGCGCGGCGGCCAGAAGCTGCTCGCGCTCGTGATGCAGATCACCGACGCGCACGCCATCGGCCTCAAGGAGGGCCGCGGGCTGTTGGTGACCGATGGCTTCTACTGGGATCTCAACGACGACACCCGCGCCTTCGCCAAGGCGTTCTTCGACAAGGTCGGCCGCATGCCGACCATGATCCAGGCGGGGCTGTATTCGGCAACGCTGCACTACCTCAAGGCCATCGACCAGAGCGGCACCGACGAGGCGCAAAAGGTGATCGCGCAGATGAAGGCCACGCCGGTCAACGACTTCTTCGCGCAGAACGGCAAGGTGCGCGAGGATGGCCGCATGGTGCACGACATGTACCTGTTCGAACTGAAGACGCCCGAGGAATCGAAGAGCGAATGGGACCTCTACAAGATGATCGCCACCGTGCCGGGCGACGAAGCCTTTCGCCCGCTCGACCGGGGCGGCTGCCCGCTGGTGCGCTGAGCGCCGGATGGAACCGGCGCTGCCACAAAATGGCGCGATTTGCGCCGCAAACGGGTTGGCAAAAGGGTCTTCCGGGGTCGTCAACATGAAATCTGCCGCGATTGCCGTCGCTGCCGCCGCCACCGCGCTGCTGCTGCCCACCTTCGCGCATGCCCAGCACAAGATCGGCCGCGAACACTATCGCGAGATGGTGCTGCGCCACGCCACCGAGAACAACCTGCCGGAATCGCTGGTGCATCGCGTCATCATGCGCGAGAGCAAGTACCAGCCGCACCTGACCGGCAAAGGCGGCGCGCTCGGCATGATGCAGATCAAGCTCGCGACCGCCCGCGGCGTCGGCTACACCGGAACCGCGCAGGGCCTCTACGACCCCGAAACCAACGTCAAATACGCCACGCGCTACCTCGCCGGCGCCTACCGCACCGCTCACGGCAACCATGACCTCGCCGTGCGCTATTACGCCGCCGGCTACTATTACGCCGCCAAGCGGCAGGGCCTGCTGCAGGACGGACGGACGCGCCGCGCCATGGCGCGCGCCGATGTCCGCGCGCTGCCGCCGCCGCTGTCGCTGTCGCCCGAGTGACGCCTCGACACGCGTTGACATCAGCGGGCTTGAGCTTACATTAGCCGACGTTCCGAGGGGGGCTCCGGGAGGAGCTGAGAGTCCGCACCTTCGCCATCACGCCTGATGCGAAACCGCGGTGACCCTTTGAACCTGATCCGGGTCATGCCGGCGAAGGGACAGGGATGGTTTTGCACTCTTCATTTCCATCACGCATGGAGTCCGGCGCGCCGGCGGCCAGGCCCGTTCCGGTCACGGTGATCGGCGCGGGCGTCGCGGGCGCCTGGCAGGCGCTGTTGTTCGCCAAGGCCGGCCACGCGGTGACGCTGCACGAGCGCGGCGACGCGGGCCTTCTCCAATCCACCGGCTATCACGCCGGCGGCATGCTGGCGCCGTGGTGCGAGGGCGAGGAGTCCGAGCCGGTCATCACCCGGCTCGGCGCCCGTTCGCTCGACCTGTGGCGCAGGGAATTGCCCGACACGCCGTTCCACGGCTCGCTGGTGGTCGCGCATCCCCGCGACCGCGCCGATTTCGACCGCCTCGCCCGCCTCACCGACGGTTTTGAGCGCCTCGACGCTGCCGGCATCGCCGAGCTCGAGCCGGCGCTCGAGGGCCGCTTCCGCGAGGGCCTGTTTTTCGCCGGCGAAGGCCATGTCGAGCCGCGCCGCGTGCTGCCGGCGCTTCACGCCCGGCTCGAAGCCGCCGGCGCCACCATCCGCTACAATTCCGACCTCTCGCCGCGCGATGCCGAAGGCCTGGTGATCGACTGCCGCGGCCTCGCCGCGCGCGACACCGTGCCGGACCTGCGCGCCGTCAAGGGCGAGATGGCGATCGTCGAGACGCACGAGATCGATCTGACGCGCCCGGTGCGGCTCGTGCATCCGCGCTGGCCGATCTACATCATCCCGCGCGGCGACGGCCGCTTCATGATCGGCGCCACCGCGATCGAGAGCGAGGACCGCGGCGTGACGGTGCGCTCGGCGCTCGAACTGCTGAGCGCGGCCTACGCCGTGCATCCGGCCTTCGGCGAGGCCCGCATTCTCGAACTCGGCGCCAACCTGCGCCCGGCGCTGCCCGACAACCTGCCGCGCATCGCGATCAGCGCCGACCGGCGCACCATCTCCGTCAACGGCCTCTACCGCCACGGTTTTCTGCTGGCGCCGGCGCTTGCCGAACTGACGGTGAACTATGTGACGCGCGGCGCCATCGACAACGAGGTGATGCAATGCGGATAACCGTCAACGGCGAGGCACGCGAGGTCGAGGCACGGCACATTGCCGGCCTCTTGCGCGAACTCGACTACGACGGCACGCATGTCGCGGTCGCGGTCAATTTCGACGTGGTGCCGCGCGCGCAATGGGCCGACGCCGCCCTGAAGGCGGGCGACGAGATCGAGATCATCTCGCCGCGGCAGGGAGGGTGACCAATGCAGCGCCTTCACGGCACAAACCCTTCCATGTGTTGCCCGTCGTGGCCGGGCATGACGAAGAGGCAAGGGACTTTGTCATGAGCACAGTCAAATTCTACGATCGCGAATTCACCTCGCGGCTGCTGATCGGCACCGCGCGCTATCCGTCGCCAAAACTCATGCAGGACGCGATCCGCGCCGCCAAAAGCCAGATCGTCACCGTCTCGGTGCGGCGCGAGAGCGCCGGCGGCAAGGCCGGCTCCGCGTTCTGGTCGCTGATCCGCGAACTCGACGTCACCGTGCTGCCGAACACCGCCGGCTGCCGCAGCGTGCGCGAGGCGGTGACCACCGCAAAGCTCGCGCGCGAGCTGTTCGGCACGCCGTGGATCAAGCTGGAGGTGATCGCCGACGACGAGACCCTGCAACCCGACGTCGTCGGCCTCGTCGAGGCGGCCGCGATCCTCGTCAAGGACGGGTTCGAGGTGTTTCCCTATACCACCGAGGATTTGAGCGTGGCGCAGCGTCTGGTCGATGCCGGCTGCCGCGTGGTGATGCCATGGGCCGCACCGATCGGCTCGGCGCGCGGCATCGTCAACCGCAGCGCGCTCAAGCTGATGCGCGAGCGGCTTCCGGACATCACGCTGGTGGTCGATGCCGGGCTCGGCGCGCCCTCGCACGCGGCCGAGGCGATGGAGCTCGGCTTCGACGCGGTGCTGCTCAACACCGCCGTATCGCAGGCCGCCGATCCGGTCGCCATGGCAAAAGCGTTCCGGCTCGCCGTCGAAGCCGGCCGCGACGGCTTCGCGGCCGGGCTGATGGACGCGCGCGACTTCGCCTCTCCCTCCACTCCAGTCGTTGGGACCCCGTTCTGGCATGCCGTATCCTGATCCGTTCTATCCGGTCATCGACAGCCTCGCCTGGCTGAAGCGCCTGACACACCTCGGCGTCGGCACCGTGCAGCTGCGCGCCAAGAACCTCGACGGGGACGGCGCGCGCGCGCTGGTGCGCGAGGCGCTTGCCGTGACCCGCGGCAGCGCGACAAAACTGGTCGTCAACGACTACTGGCAGGCCGCCATCGACGAAGGCGCGGCCCACGTCCATCTCGGTCAGGAGGACCTGGCGAACGCCGACGTCGCCGCGATCCGCAAGGCCGGGCTGACGCTCGGGCTGTCGACCCACGACGACGCCGAACTCGACAACGCGCTTCGCCACGCGCCCGACTACGTCGCGCTCGGCCCGATCTTTTTCACCACGCTGAAGGCGATGCGCTTTGCGCCGCAGGGCGTGGCGAAGATCGGCGAATGGAAAAAGCGCATTGGCGCCATCCCGCTGGTCGCCATCGGCGGCATCAAGCTGGAGCAGGCGGACGAAGTGTTCGCCGCCGGCGCTCAGTCCATCGCGGTGGTCAGCGACGTGACGCAGCACTCCGACCCCGACACGCGGGTGAAGGCGTGGCTCGACCGCACCAGGGAAACAGTATGAGGCACCACGGCCCCGACAGGAGGACGCCATGAATATTCGCGCCAATCCCACCAAGACGCTGCCCGACAACACCGTTCCCGCCGTCACCACCGCGGCGCTGCCGGCCTCGCGCAAGGTGCATGTCGTGCCCGACGCCGCGCCCGACCTGCGCGTGCCGTTGCGCGAAATCATCCTGAGCGAGGGCGCGGGCGAGCCGAACGTCACCGTCTACGACACCTCCGGCCCCTACACCGATCCCGCGGTCGCCATCGACGTCAACAAGGGCCTGGCGCGGCCGCGCATCGCCTGGGTGCGCGAGCGCGGCGGCGTCGAGGAGTACGACGGCCGCACCGTCAAGCCGGAGGACAACGGCAATGTCGGCGCGGCGCACGCGGCGCGGGCCTTCACCGCCTATCACAAGCCGCTGCGCGGCGTCGGCGATGCGCCGATCACGCAGCTTGAGTTTGCCCGCGCGGGCATCGTCACCAAGGAGATGATTTTCGTCGCCGAGCGCGAAAACCTCGGCCGCAAGCAGATGCTGGAGCGCGCCGGCGCCGCCATCGCCGACGGCGAAAGCTTTGGCGCGGCGATCCCGCCGTTCATCACGCCGGAATTCGTGCGCGAGGAGATCGCCAAGGGCCGCGCCATCATCCCGGCCAACATCAACCACGGCGAACTGGAGCCGATGATCATCGGCCGCAATTTTCTCGTGAAGATCAACGCCAATATCGGCAACTCCGCCGTCACCTCCTCGGTCGAGGAGGAGGTGGAGAAGATGGTGTGGGCGATCCGCTGGGGCGCCGACACGGTGATGGACCTCTCGACCGGCCGCAACATCCACACCACCCGCGAATGGATTTTGCGCAACTCGCCGGTGCCGATCGGCACCGTGCCGATCTATCAGGCCCTGGAGAAATGCAACGGCGACCCGGTCAAGCTGACCTGGGAATTGTACAAGGACACCTTGATCGAACAGTGCGAGCAGGGCGTCGATTACTTCACCATCCACGCCGGCGTGCGGCTGCCCTATATCCACCTCACCGCCGACCGCGTCACCGGCATCGTGTCGCGCGGCGGCTCGATCATGGCCAAGTGGTGCCTCGCCCACCACAAGGAGAGTTTTCTCTATACGCATTTCGACGAGATCTGCGACATCATGCGCCGCTATGACGTATCGTTCTCGCTCGGCGACGGCCTGCGGCCCGGCTCCATCGCCGACGCCAACGACCGCGCCCAGTTCGCCGAACTCGAGACGCTCGGCGAACTGACGCAGGTGGCGTGGCAGAAGGGCTGCCAGGTGATGATCGAAGGCCCCGGCCATGTGCCGATGCACAAGATCAAGATCAACATGGACAAGCAGCTCAAGGAATGCGGCGAAGCGCCGTTCTACACCCTCGGGCCGCTCACCACCGATATCGCGCCGGGCTACGACCACATCACGTCGGGCATCGGCGCCGCGATGATCGGCTGGTTCGGTTGCGCCATGCTCTGCTACGTCACGCCGAAGGAGCATCTCGGCCTGCCGAACCGCGACGACGTCAAGAAAGGC
>JBDHSY010000217.1:0-5603 GCA_039808405.1 Xanthobacteraceae bacterium | reverse complement strand
GTGTTCGCCGCCATTGCCGCGGCCGAGGCGGCGCCGGTGCGGCTGACCGCGCTCCCCGCCGTCGTCGTGGTGCGGCCCGCCGCCTGGCAGGGCCGCGCCCGCCTGCATGCGGCCGGCGCCTGGTTTGCCGCCGATCCGCAGGCCACCGCCGCCTGCCGCGAATGACACTTTTCAGTTGCGATTGAGAGAACCCGACGATGACCTCCACCATTGAAGACCTCGCCACGCTGCGCCAGGCCGCCAACCGCACCCTGGTGATGGTGCTGTGGCTGCACGTGCCGGTCATCGTCGCGATCGGGCTATTGCGCGACGTTTCCTGGCTGCCGATCGCCGCGCTGTGTATCGCGCTCGCGGCCGCGGCGACGTTGTGCGTCTGGCGCGCGCCGGCGGCCGCCGCGACGCGGATGGCGGTGGCGGTGGTGCTGATGACGATGCCGGCCTTGATCCTGCCGCTGCTCGCCGGCCACCGCTGGCAGGTCGACCTCCATATGTACTTCTTCGCGCTGCTCGCCTGCCTCGTGGTGTACTGCGACATCCGGGCCATCGTGGCCGCCACGCTGGCGGTCGCCGTGCATCATCTCGTGCTGAACAGCGTGCTGCCGGCGGCGCTTTATCCGGGCGGGGCGGATTTCAGGCGCGTCATGCTGCATGCCGGCGTGCTGGTGGTCGAGGCCGTGGTGCTGTGTTCGGTTGCCCATACCCTGACCAAGCTGTTCACCGTGGTGGCGCAGAAGGGCGCCGAAGCCGAAGCGGCGCTGGCCGCGGTGCGCGAGGCCGATGCCAGGCGCGCCGACCTGGAGAGCGAGACCGGCCGGCAGCGCCAGGCGGCGATGCAGCAGCTTGCCGCCGAGTTCGAGCGCAGCGTCGGCCATGTCGTCAGCTCGGTGGTCGAGGCCTCGGCCAATCTCCAGACGATGTCGTCGGCGATGAACGCCAACGGCGAGGCGGCGGCGACGCGCGCGGTGGCCGTATCGACCGCGGCCGACCAGGCCGCGGGCAATGTGCAGACCATGGCGGCGGCGACCAACGAACTCAGCAGCTCGATCAGCGAGATCGGCGGCCACATCGCGCGCGCCGCCGACATGGCGAGCCGGGCCGCCGAGGAGGCGCGCCGCACCAACACCGTCATCGAGGGGCTGGCCGCCGGCACGCAGAAGATCGGCGAGGTGGTGACGCTGATCCAGAGCATCGCCAGCCAGACCAACCTGCTGGCGCTCAACGCCACCATCGAGGCGGCGCGCGCCGGCGAACACGGCCGCGGCTTTGCGGTGGTGGCCGGCGAGGTCAAGGCGCTGGCCAACCAGACGGCGCGGGCGACCGACGAGATCGCCGCGCAGATTCAGGCGATCCAGAACGTCACCGACGAGGCGGTCGGCGCCATCCACGCCATCGGCGGCACCATCGACGAGATCAACGAACTCTCGACCACCGTCGCCAGCACCGTCACCCAGCAGGACGCCGCAACCCGCGAGATCGCCGCCAGCATCCAGCAGGCGGCGCAGGGCACCCGCGACGTCAACGACAACATCGCCGGCGTGACGCGCGCCTCGCACGAGGCCGGCACCGCCGCCACCAAGCTGCACGAGGCGGCGTCAAAACTGTCGGCGGAGGCCGACACCCTGAAGACCGAGGTCGAGGGGTTCCTCGCCTCGGTGCGGGTCGCTTAAGCTTCTTCCGCTCTTCCCGCGCCGGCCGCGGGCATCGCGCTCAGATCGTCTGGTTGTAGGCGCCGACCTCGGGGTGGGTGCGCAGCACGGCGTCGATCGCCTTGAACATGTCGCGCATGCGCGCTTCCGACACCGGGCTTTCCACCACCACCACCAGCTCCGGCTTGTTGGAGGAGGCCCGCACCAGCCCCCAGCTGCCGTCCTCGACCGTGACGCGGACACCGTTGACGGTGACGAGATCGCGGATCGGCTGGCCGGAGATCGTGTCGCCCCTGGCCTGCGCCTCCTCGAAGTGCTTCACCACCTGCGCAACGATGTCGTACTTCACCTCGTCGTCGCAGTGCGGCGCCATGGTCGGCGACGACCACGTTTTCGGCAGCGCGTTCTTGAGGTCCGACATGGTCTTGCCGGGCGCGCGGTCGAGCATCTCGCAGATGGCGATGGCCGACACCAGGCCGTCGTCGTAGCCACGGCCGAACGGCGCGTTGAAGAAGAAGTGGCCGGACTTCTCGAAGCCGGCCAGCGCGCCGAGCTCGTTGGTGCGCCGCTTCATGTAGGAATGGCCGGTCTTCCAGTAGCTCACCTCGGCGCCCTGCCGTTGCAGCACGGGATCGGTGACGAACAGCCCGGTGGACTTCACGTCCACCACGAAGCGGGCATTCGGGTGCAGCGCCGACATGTCGCGCGCCAGCATGACGCCGACCTTGTCGGCGAAGATTTCCTCGCCGGTATTGTCCACCACACCGCAGCGGTCGCCGTCGCCGTCGAAGCCGAGCCCGACATCGGCCTTGTGTGCCAGCACCGCGTCGCGGATCGCGTGCAGCATTTTCATGTCTTCGGGGTTCGGATTGTATTTTGGAAAGGTATGGTCGAGCTCGGTGTCGAGCGGGATCACCTCGCAGCCGATCTTTTCCATCACCTGAGGCGCGAACGCGCCGGCGGTGCCGTTGCCGCAGGCCACCACCACCTTCAGTTTGCGCTTGAGTTTCGGCCGGTCGGTCAGATCGGCGATGTAGCGCGCCGGAAAGTTCTCGTGGAACCGATAGGTGCCGGCGCCGCTGGTGAAGGCCGCGTTGAGGACGATCTCCTTCAGCCGCGTCATCTCGTCGGGGCCGAAGGTGAGCGGGCGGTTGGCGCCCATCTTGACGCCGGTCCAGCCGTTGTCGTTGTGCGAGGCGGTGACCATGGCGACGCACGGCACGTCGAGGTCGAACTGGGCGAAATAGGCCATCGGCGTCACCGCCAGCCCGATGTCGTGGACCTTGCAGCCGGCCGCCATCAGCCCGGACATCAGCGCGTACTTGATCGAGGCGGAGTAGCCACGGAAATCGTGCCCGGTGACGATCTCCTTCTTCGCGCCCAGTTCGCCGATCAGCGTGCCCAGTCCCAGGCCCAGCGCCTGGATGCCCATCAGGTTGATTTCCTTGCCGAACAGCCAGCGCGCGTCGTACTCGCGAAAGCCGGTGGCCTTGACCATCGGCTCGGACTCGTAGGCGTAGCTATTGGGGCTCAAGGCCGGCTTCGGCTTGGGAAACATGAAAAACCTCGTCGCGACAAGATCGCTGCCAACGGCGCCAGGGACTAACACAAGGATTAACCCAATGCAGCGAGGCGGCGAAAGGTGGGGTGTTCACGTCTGGCGGGAAATTGCGGCGATTTGGCAACCGCGCCCGGCGCGATGGCCGGCGCTATTGCTCCAGCACCATGCGGCCGTCGGCATATTCGAAGCGCGTCAGCCGCGACAGGTAGGACAGCCCGAGCAGGTTCTCCGACAGCGCCGTATCGGGCAGCACCAGCGCATCGACGTCGCGCACCACGAGATCGCCGACCGCGACGCGGTCGAGCTGCGCGCGGGCGGCCCGGACCTTGCCGTTGGCGGTTGCCACGTCGACCTTGTAATCGGCGGGCGTGGGCCGGATGCCGAGATCGGCGGCCGCGCTTTCGTTGAGCGCCACCACCGAGGCGCCGGTGTCGATCATGAAGGCGAGGTGGCGGCCGTTGACGCGGCCCTCGGCCCGGAAATGCCCCGCCCGGTCGCGGGCGATGGCCACGGTGCGGGGCGCGGTCTGCGGCGCTTCCAACGACATCTCGGTCGCCGCGCGTGCCAGTGTCGGCGGGCCTGCGGCCATGCGGTCGGCCACCTGCGCCATGACGACGCCGAGGCCGCTCAACACGCCGGCCAGAATCAGTACGCCACGCATACGAAAAACGCCTGCTTGAACGCTTCGCGTCAGCTTGCCACAGGCCAGCCCGCCGTCGCGCACTGTCGGTGAAGAGGGTGTGGGAAGGGTTAATGCCGGCCTTCGGTGCGGCGGACAGGCCGCGCTGCTGGAGCGAATTTGACATTCGCTATCTGCGGAGCAGCGGGTCCAGGAAGCGGGATGCAAACGTTGGAATCGGACCACTGGCGCCTTGACAGCGGTTTCGCGATCGCCAACGCTGTGCGGGTTCGCAGTGCAACCCAATCCGCCGGGGGCGATGATGGCTTACAAATTCGAGATTTTTACCGACAAGGCCGGAGAGACCCGTTTCCGTTTCAAGGCGTCGAACGGCGAAATCATGTTCAGCTCGGAAGGCTACAAGCAGAAGAAATCGGCGCAGGACGCCATCGCCTCCATCCAGAAGAACTCCCCCGGCGCGACCATCGACGACCAGACCGCCAAATAGGCCGCCGCGTTGCGCGCTTTCCCGGCCCTGATGCCACGCATCGGGGCTTTTTTCATGCCGTCCTGGCGGAACATTTGTTTTCGCGGCGACGTTGCCGACGGAACGCCCGTTGCAACAGGAGAAGCATCATGCCGCGTGGTGACAAGTCGAGCTACACCGACAAGCAGAAGCGCAAGGCGGAGCATATCGAGGAGGGCTACGAGCGCCGCGGCGTCAGGAAGAAGGAAGCCGAGCGCCGCGCCTGGGCCACGGTGAACAAGGAGAGCGGCGGCGGCAACAAGAGCGGCTCCGGCCGCGGCGTCAAGGATACGACGCGGGCTGCCAAGCGCGGCGGACGGATCGGCGGCAGCGCCGCGGCGAGCCGCCCGGCGGCGGCACGTTCCGCCGCGGCGAAGAAGGCGGCGGCGACGCGCAAGCGCAATGCCGCCAAGCGCGCCGCCAAGCGGACCACGGCGAAACGCACGACCGCCAAACGGCCCGCGGCGAAACGCGCGACGGCGAAGCGGACCGGCACGAGGCGCGCGGCAGCGCACCGCGCGGCGACTTCGCGCAAGACCTCGGCCCGCAAGACCTCGGCCCGCAAGACGACCGCTCGCAAGACGACGAAAAAGCGCGCCGCGCGTAAGCGGTCGTAAGGGCTGTCTTCGCCTTCCGCTGACATCGGAAGGCGAAACTCCGGCCAGGTTTGCGGCGTGTTCCGCACGCGAAGCGGTTGCTCTCGGTCGAAGCCGGTGGACAGTCGCCTCGCGGCAGCCATGCGAATCCGCTATCAATGAGTGCATGATAGCGCGGTGGCTGACGGTGGCGGGGCTTGCGATCTGCGGCAGCGTATGCGCCGCGATGGCGGCCCATGCCCAGCAGGTCGGCAGTCTCGCGCCAAAGCCACTGCCGCCGCTCGCCAACCCGCAGGATCCGCATCTGGCGGCGAAGGAGCTGTTCGGCCGCAAGGCGACGCCGGCGTCGTCGCCCGCGCGCGCCATCGGCTTCTACGCCAAGGGCTGTCTCGCCGGCGCCGAGCCGCTGCCGGTCGATGGCGACGCCTGGCAGGTGATGCGGCTGTCGCGCAACCGCAACTGGGGCCACCCCGACCTGCGCGCGCTGCTCGAGCGGCTGGCCGCACGGGTGAAAAAGGAGGCCGGCTGGAACGGGCTTCTGGTCGGCGACATCTCGCAGCCGCGCGGCGGCCCGATGCTGACCGCCTGGGAATCCCATGTGGTGCTGGAGGGCATGCATTGCACGGCCTGCGCCCTGACCATTGAGGACGCCTTG
>JBDHSY010000216.1:0-5608 GCA_039808405.1 Xanthobacteraceae bacterium | reverse complement strand
CCCCGCCGCCGGCCCTTCCGGCGGCGTCGCAGCCTCTGGCGCAGCCGGCCCGGTCGGCAGCGCGATCGGCCCCGAGCGCGCCGCCAAGAGCCGCTGGATCTCGCGCTCGGCATAGTGGGCGAGCTTGCGCGCGCCGGGCTTGGTGAAGAACACCCCGTCGGGCGTGCGCAGCCGGCGGATTTGGCCCTCGAAGTCCGGCCCCTGCCGGGTGAAGCGGCCGGCCTCATCGACAAAACCGTCCCACACGTCGACATAGGTGATGTCGGCGCGCGCCGCCGCCTCGCGGTACAGCGAATCGAGCAGCAGCATGTCGGAGGTCGAGCGCGTGCCGAGGATCGCCGGCAGGCCGACCCATACGACCGGCACGCCCTTGCTCTTGAGCACCGCGATCATGGCGTCGATCTTCTTGCCGTAGAGTTCGATCCAGCGCTCATCGCGGAATTTCGCCGAGCCGCCGGCCGCCCGCGCCGGCTTCTCCGGCGCCATGATCTGCGGCTGCTCGGCCTCGGCATCCTCGTCGGCCGCCGCCGCATCGCTGCCGGCATCGTCGCCTGCCTTCTCCGTCTCGCGGATCGGCACGCGGTCGCTCAGGCCCAGCATGACGACGATGACCTCGGGCGAATGCTGCGCGAGGATGCCCTTGGCGGCCGCCGCCCAGTCGGCCGGCTCGCCCTTGGGCTGGTAGCGGATCAGGCCGGACAGCGGCTTGACCTCGCGGACGATGCCGACGTCCGGCGTTTCGACGAACGCGTCCTCGAGGCCGTAGGCGAGCCAGTCGGCCATCGAATCGCCGAGCACGAGAATCGTACGCGCGGGCGGTTCCTCGCGCGGTTCGGGGGCCGGCGCGCGGGAATAATCGACGCGCGGCTGTTCCGGCTGCGGCGCGCGCGGCGGCGGGCGGCGCTGAAACGGCTCGAAGAACGGGAAATTGTTGAAGAAGCCGCCGCCGCGCTGCTGCTGCGGCGGGCCGCCGAACAGATATTGCGCGGTCGCGGGCGCGGCGACGAGGCCGAGCGCCGCGGCGAGCAGCAGCGTCAGGACAGCCGCCGCCCGGCGGCCGACGCCGCCGAACCTCCGCCAACCGCTCCGCTCCGCCATCACCGGTCGCCCTTGGGACATCGCGGCGCCCATAAGCCGGACGCCGTCCTGCACCGTCAAGTAGGCAGCGAAGGTGTCAACTTGAAGATCAACGTTAGCGCCGGCGCAGCCGGTCGAGCAGTTCGGCGGTGGCAAAGCCGTCGGCGGGCACGCCGGCCGCCGCCTGGAAACCGCGCAGCGCCTTGCGCGTCTCGCTGCCGAACCGGCCGTCCGCCTCGCCGCGGTAATATCCGGCGCGCGCCAGCAACTGCTGCATCTCCAGCCGCTCGGCGCGCGACAATACGCGCTGGTCGCGCGGCCAGCCCTGCACGAACGGCCCGCCGCCGCGCAGCCGGTCGGCGAAATGGCCGATGGCCAGCGCATAGGCTTCGGCCGGGTTGTACTTCATGATGACGCGAAAGTTCTGCAGCATCAGGAAGCCCGGCCCCTCGGTGCCGGCCGGCGCCAGCAGATAGGCCTTGTCGTGGGGGCGCGGAAAGGCGCGGCCGCCGACGCGGCGCAGGCCGAGATGCTGCCACTGCGCCAGCGTCATCGCCCTGCCGCGGTCGGCCAGCATGTAGTTGAAGCCGCGCGGCACCTCGACCTCGTAACCCCAGGTCTCGCCGCTCTGCCAGCCGTCCTTCTTCAGGTTGTTGGCGGTGGAGGCGATCAGGTCGGCGGGATTGTCCACCACGTCGCGGCGGCCGTCGCCGTCGAAATCGACCGCATAGCGCTTGAACGAGGTCGGCATGAACTGCGTGCCGCCGAAGGCGCCGGCCCACGAGCCGCGCAACTGCTCGGGGCGCAGGTCGCCGCGATGCAGGATTTCCAGCGCGGCCAGAAACTCGTCCTTGAAGTATTTTTGGCGGCGGCCGATGCAGGCCAGCGTCGCCGTGGAGTTCAGCACGCTGCGGTCGCCGCCGAGCGTCGAATAATTCGATTCGATGCCCCAGATCGCGGCGATGACGTAGCGGTCGACGCCGTAGGCGCGCTCGACCGCGTCGAACTCGGCCTTGTAGCGGGCGAGAAACTCGCGGCCGCGGGCGATGCGCGTATCGTTGACCAGAATGTCGAGATAGTCCCAGATCGCCTTGGTGAATTCGGGCTGCGAATCCATCAGGTCCATGATGCGCAGGTCGGGCGCAAGCCCCGAGGTGAAGCGCACAAAACTCTCGCGCGAGATGTGGCGGCGCGCGGCCTCCGGCCACATCGCGGCGACGCAGCGCGGAAACTCGGCGGCGGCCTGGCGGATGGCGGCAGCTCTCATCGCCGGATGGCCGGATGCGCCGTCCTCGCCGCTCCACGGCTTTGCGCCGCTGGTGGCGGCCTGGGGCCGAGGCGCGGGCGCAGGGGCCGGCGCCGGCTGACGCCCGATCGAGCCGGTGGCAAAGTTGTCGAAAATGCTCTGGAACGAGATCGGCCCGCGGCCGTCGGCGCTCTGCGCCAGCACCGGCCCCGTCAGTGCAAGGCCAACGCCCGCGGCCACGATCGCGGCGCCGCCCAGGCGGCCGAGCCGCGTCATCGTCAAGAATCCGTTCATTCCGCCTCGTAGGGTGCCGATGGAACGCCAGCCGTTAAAAGACCCCGGATATGGTTGCGGCGAGCTTAACAGAACGGCTAGTTTTCACATCGGCCCGACGACGAAACGCCGCACCACACAACCGCCCATGTTGCGGGCTTGCTAGGGACATCCCCCGGCGCGTTGCGCCCGTTTCCCGCCAATCGAGATCCTGTCGCCCATGAAAATCCGCAAAGCCGTGTTTCCCGTCGCCGGCCTCGGCACCCGCGTCCTGCCCGCCACCAAGGCGATGCCGAAGGAGATGCTGACCATCGTCGATCGTCCGCTGATCCAGTACGTCGTCGACGAGGCGCGCGAAGCGGGCATCGAGCATTGCGTGTTCGTCACCGGCCGCAACAAGGGGGTGATCGAGGACCATTTCGACCGCCAGTTCGAACTCGACGTGACCTTGCGCGAGCGCGGCAAAAAGGCGGAAGAGGACATCCTCGCCCGCGACCAGCCGGCCGCCGGCGCCATGAGCTTCACCCGCCAGCAGGCGCCGCTGGGTCTCGGCCACGCGGTGTGGTGCGCGCGCGACATCGTCGGCGACGAGCCGTTCGCGGTGCTGCTGCCGGACGAACTGGTGCTCAACACACCGGGCTGCCTCAAGCAGATGATCGCGGCGGCGGGCGCGCTCGACAGCAAGGCCAACATCGTCGCGGTGGAGGAAGTGCCGATGGAGCGCGTGCATCAGTACGGCGTGGTGGGCGTCGGCGCGCGCCACGGCAACGTGTTCGCCATCGACGGCATGGTCGAGAAGCCGCCGCGCGAGAAGGCGCCGTCAAATCTCTCGATCACCGGCCGCTACATCCTGCAACCGGACATTTTCAAGATTCTGGAGACGCAGGAGAAGGGCGCCGGCGGCGAGATCCAGTTGACCGACGCGATGAAGCGGCTTGCCGAAACCCAGCCGTTCTACGGCCTGCAATTCGAGGGCGAGCGCCACGACTGCGGCTCCAAGGCCGGCTTTTTGCGCGCCAACATCGCCTTCGCCATGCGCCGCGACGACCTGCGCGACGGGCTGGTCGAGACCATGCGCGGGTATTTATAGCGTTTTCTGGTTTTCTTTCGTCATGGCCGGGCTTCGTCCCGGCCATCCACGTCTTCTTTGGTGAGTAGCCATAAAGACGTGGTTGCCCGGCACAAGGCCGGGCATGACGAGGAAGAAGGAGGAATGAACCCGCAGGTCAAGCCCGCGGGGGACGACAGAAAGATATTGTCACGTCCCTTACGCCGCGGCCTTCTTCGGCGGGAAACGGCCGTAGAAGGTCTCGCCCTTCTCCGCCATATCGAGCAGGAGTTTTGGCGGAGTGAAGCGCGAGCCGTACTTGGCCTCCAGCTTGTGGCACAGCGCGACAAAATTCTTCGCGCCCATGAAGTCGATATAGGACAGCGTGCCGCCGGTGAACGGCGCGAAACCGAAACCGAGGATCGAGCCGACATCGGCCTCGCGCGGATCGACCACGACGCCGTCCTCGACGGTGCGCGCGGCCTCCACCGCCTGCACCACGAGGAAGCGCTGCTTCAGCTCCTCGACGTCGAGCGTGTCGGGATCGAGATGTTTCGGCTGCAACGCCGCGATGCCGCTCCACAGGCTCTTCTGGCCCTTGCCCTTCTCAGGGTAGTCGTAAAAGCCCTTGCCGTTCTTGCGGCCGAAGCGGCCCTGCTTCTCGACCATCTCGATCAACAGCTTCTTCTGCTCCTGATCGATGGCGTTGGCGCCGAGATCGGCCTCGGTCGCCTTCATGATCCGCAGCACCAAGTCTAGCGCCACCTCGTCGGAAAGCGACAGCGGCCCGACCGGCATGCCGGCCATTCGCGCGGTGTTTTCAATCATTGCCGGCGGCACGCCCTCCATCAGCATCTCGAGCCCCTCGGCGGTGAACTTGAGCACGCAGCGGTTGGCGTAGAAGCCGCGCGAGTCGTTGACCACGATCGGCGTCTTCCTGATCTGGCGCACGTAGTCGAGCGCGGTGGCGAGCGCCACGTCACCGGTGTTCCTGCCGACGATGACTTCCACGAGCATCATCTTCTCGACCGGCGAGAAGAAGTGGATGCCGATGAACTTCGCCT
This sequence comes from Xanthobacteraceae bacterium, assembly GCA_039808405.1. GTDB lineage: Bacteria > Pseudomonadota > Alphaproteobacteria > Rhizobiales > Xanthobacteraceae > PRO6. The sequence goes on along the minus strand of JBDHSY010000216.1, from coordinate 900 downwards.
GGTCGGCAAATTCCTCGGCCAGCGAATTGATCGGCAGCGTCGAGGTGTTGGAGGCGAAGATCGCGCCCTCCTTCAACAGCGGCTGCGCCTTGGCATAGGTGTCGGCTTTGACCTTGCGATCCTCGAACACCGCCTCGATCACAAGGTCGCAGTCTTTGATGGCGTTGTAGTCCGGCGTGGCTGTGATGCGCGCCAAGAGCGCATCGCGCTCGGCTTCGGTGGCGCGGCCCTTGGCGACGAGGCCGTCGATCACCGACTTGGCGTGCGCCTTGCCCTTGTCGGCGCTGTCCTGGTCGCGGTCGATCAGCACCACATCGATGCCGGCCTGCGCCGAGACGTAGCCGACGCTGGCGCCCATGAAGCCGGCGCCGATCACCGCGAGTTTCTTCACCTTGGCCGGCGGCACGTTTTGCGGTCGCCGCGCGCCCTTGTTCAGGTCCTGCATCGACACGAACAGGCTGCGGATCATCGCCGCCGCCTCCTTGCTGCGCAGGATTTTTGCGAAGTAGCGCGACTCGATCCGCAAGCCGACATCCATCGGCACCAGCAGCCCCTCGTACACGCAAGCCAAAATCGCGCGCGCCGCCGGATAGTTGTCGTAGGTCTGCTGGCGATAGAGCGCGTTGGCCGGCGGGAAGGTGTTCATGCCGGCGGCGGAGTAGACCGGCCCGGACGGCAGCTTGAAGCCCTTGACGTCCCACGGCGCGACCGGCTTGCCGCCGTCCTTGATCCACTTTTTCGCAGCCGCGATCAATTCGCCGGCCGGCACCACCGCGCCGACGATTTTTGCAGCCTGCGCCTTGGCCAGCGTCAACTGATCGCCCTTGAGCAGCAGTTGCAAAGCGTCCTGCGTCGGCATCATGCGCGGCAGGCGCTGCGTGCCGCCCGCGCCCGGAAACA
>JBDHSY010000215.1:0-5664 GCA_039808405.1 Xanthobacteraceae bacterium | reverse complement strand
GCTGCCCGAGGCGATCGCCGCCGCGCAGGAGGCCGGCCGCAAATACGTCACCATCGCCAGCCGCGTGCTCGGCGGCGAGCGACGCAGGCGAACGACGACGCCACTCCGCGCCCCGAGCCGGCAGCGCCGGCCGACCCCGTCACGCGCACCGTCGAGATCCTCAACAAGCGCGGCCTGCATGCGCGCGCCTCGGCCAAGTTCGTGCAGGTGGTGGAGCGCTTCGACGCCGACGTCACCGTGACGCGCAACGGCGAGACGGTCGGCGGCACGTCGATCATGGGACTGATGATGCTCGCCGCCGGGCCCGGCACCACCATCGAGATCGCCGCGCGCGGCCGCGAAGCCGACGCCGCGGTGACGGCGCTGAGCGACCTCATCGCCGGCAAGTTCGGCGAAGAGTAATCAGCGCGCCGGCGGCACGATGAAGACGTGCCAGAGCCCCTGCGGTCCGGCCATGCCGTGGAAGAAGCGGCGCTGCGTCACCTCGATCCGCTCCGCGTTCGCGGCATTTTCCTGCATCCACGCCATGCAGGCCGCAAGCCGCGGGTCGGCCGTTTCGCAGATGCCGATAAAGCCGGAGCGGCGCGCCTCCTCGAGCGTGGTCAGCCCGGCCCCCCACGCCGCCTCGAGTTCGAGCGGTTTTGGATGGTCGGGGCTGTACAAGGTCATTGGCGTCGCCGCCTCGACGTACGACGCCGCCACGGCCCACGGCGTGCCGAACCGCAGCCGCCACAGCTCGGTGAGTTGCTCCGCGAGCCGCGAATCGGCGGTATAGGTCGTGCCCTGCGCCGCCTGCCGCGCAAAACTGTGGCGCGCCAGCGACGGGGCAAGCGCCAGCACGCCGACGGTGATGACGAGCCAGGTCGCCAGCGCGCCGACCGGCGCGATCCGGCGCACCCGCACGCGCGGCCACGCCAACAGCGCCAGCGGCGTCAGGAAGAACATCGGAATGCCCCAGTCGGTCTTCATCACCACCGCGAGGGCGATCGCGCCGCCCACCGGCGCGCCCACGAGAATCCCCTGAATGCTCCAGACATTGATCGCCGGGGCGGGGCGCGGCCCGGCGGACGCCCTGAGGACGAACCACCCCGGCCACCAGAGCCAGCGCCGGCTGCCCGGCGCGCGCAGCGACAGCACCAGCACCAGCGCAATCAGCACCGGCGCCAGCAGCGCAAAATTGTGACCGAGGAAGTCGGCGGCCGCGACCACGCTGCGTGCACGCGACATATGCGCGTAAGTCCCGGCATAGACGAACGGGGCGAAATCCATCTGCCACAGCCAGATGAAATGCGGTGCCATCGCCACAACGAACGCCGCGATGGCGACCCATGGCGCGGGGCTGCGCAGAAAGGCCGCGCGCTGCGGATGCAGCAGCGCCGCGAGCCCGACGGCGCCGATCATCGTCAACGCCCAGTATTTCGTCAGCATGCCGGCCGCGGCGGCCAGCCCGAGCCACAGACCGGCGCGCGCCGTTCGCCTTTCGAACGCATTGAGATAGGCCAGCACGATCAGCGGCAGCACCGCGACCTGGGCAAGGTCGGCGTTGTACTTGAAGCCCTTGAAATTGAAGATCGGATAGAGCGCCAGCAGCACCACGCTGAGGAACGCGCGGCGACGATCCACCACCCGGCAGGCGATCAGCCAGCACACGAACAGGCCGAAGCCCGTCGTCGCCATGGCCAGCGCGTAGGCGGAGGCATCGGTCGCAGGCGCGAAGCGAAACCAGACGCCGGCGATCCAACCCGACAGCGGCGGATGCTTGCCGTAGCCGAGCAGAAAATCGCGGCCCCACGCATAGGCTTCGGTGGTATCGAAATGCAGGTCCTGCGCCGTCTTCAACAGGCACAGGATCACGGTCCACGCCACCACATGCGCGAACACGAAGCCTGCAACCGCAGCGCGTGCGGTGCGCGCATCCGTGATGCCGGCGGCGACCCATGCGATCATCCGACGAAACAGCCGCCCCGCGCCCCATGGTCGCGCGCGTGCAGCCGCATAGTTCAGCTGCGAATCGGTTCGATCCATGATGTGTCCTTAGAGCGTTTTCGAGCGAAGGTGAAACCGGTTCGCTTCGAGAAAACGCGTCAAAACAACACTCCGGAGTTCCGCTCCCGAGTCCGTCGAGAGGCGAGGGAGCTTTGGATCCTGCGGCTTGCTAGCAGCGTCGCGGCTGCCGCCGCAACCGCATTCGGCTCCCATCGGTTGATATGCCTCTAAACAAGCGGCGTTCGATGCCGCCCGCGCTAGCGACCGGGCGGCACCGCGATCAAAAGATAGCGCTCGGGCTTGCCTCGGCTGCCCAGATAGTCGCGCGCGACGGTCAGCTCCGTGCGTCGGCTCGCGGGCCGGCGCGCCGCCGCCGCCTCGATGGCCGCGACGCACGGTCGCTGCGCCTGCGGGCAGATCCACACGATGCCGTCGCGGGCGATGCGGGCGGCGTCGGTCCACGGCGTCACCTGCGGCCGCAGCACGTCGTAGGTCGCAGGCATCGTCGTGGCGTAGAAGGCAACGCCGTTGATGATGTGATCCTCGCCGCCGACGAGACGCAGCGGCGCCGTACTCGCCGCCGCATGCCATGCGCGCTCCGCTTCGCGCGCCAGCAACTGATAATGCGCCATGTGATTCTCCAGCCCCTGCCGGTGGATCACGATCGCCGCGACCGGCGCCGCCGCGAGCGCCAGCAGCGGAAAGGCGATGGCAAACGCGACGGTGCGCCGCGCGGCAGGCCGGGGAACGGTGACGAGGGGCGAGGACAACAGCACCACCGGCAACAGCGTCATGCTGCCCATCGCCCACAGCGACACCGCTTCGCTGCGGGTGGCGATGGCGACGGCGACCGGCAGCACCAGCGGCACGGCGAACACGACGAGCGCCAGGCGGCGATCGGGATCGCGCGGCCACAGCATGTCGCGAACGCCGCCGTTGGCGACGCGGGCCGCGAACACCACGATCAGGATCGGCAGGATGACATAGGCCGCCGCGCCGGTGAGGTACTCGGGCGCGGCGGTCAGCGCCTCATGGAACGGGCGGCGGTGCGAGGCGAGCGCGTAGCCGAACGTCTCGAATCCGTTGGCCGCCACCCAAGCAAGATGCGGCGCGAGCACCAAAAACCCGGCCGCGATGCTGACCCACGGCGCGGGCGAGCGGACATAGGCGGCGCGGCGCGCGTCGATCAGCGCCGCGGCACCGAACCCCGCGATCAGGAACACACCCCAGTACTTGCCGAGCATCGCCAGCGCCGCGGCGGCGCCGGCGAGCGCCGCCCAGCCGACGGTGCGGGTTTGAAACGAGCGCAGGAATGCCCATGTCGCGAACGCCCACAGCGGAATCATCACGCTGTTGGCGTTGTATTTCAGCGCCTGAAAGTTGAAGAACGGAACCAGCGTCAGCATGGCCAGCCCGACGGCGAGCTTGTCGCCCGTGAGCGAGGTCAGCATCAGGCGCCAAGCGAACCACAGCGCGACGCCGACGCAGGCCATCGCCAGCAGATAGAACGCCCAGTCCTGCCGCGGGAACACCGCGAACCACAGGCCGGCCAGCCAGCCCGACAGCGGCGGATGCTTTGGCGTGCCGAACGGCGCCTCGCGCCACCACACCACGGCCTCGGCCATGTCGAAATGGATGTCCTGGCTGCCCTTGGCGATGGCCGCATAGAGCGTCCACACCAGCACATAGACGCCGAGCAAGACCGGAACCGCCCGGCCGCGGCGCGCCGGGTCGGCGAGCGCGCCGATCAGGCGATCCAGCCTCGCGGCGAGGCCGCCCCGCGCCCGCGACGCGGCTATCTCGGGCGGCTCTGTCGCCACGGGGACACTCCTTCCGGCACCGTCCGGGATAGACCGGAACGCCTGCCGCCGGTCAAGGCCCGGGGCGCGGCCGACGGCCGGAACGGCCTCGCTTGCCCGTGGCAGGCCCCGATGGTAATCCCCGCGCCCATGGCGCAAACTCCCATCACCAACATCCGCAATTTCTCCATCGTCGCCCATATCGACCATGGCAAATCGACGCTGGCCGACCGGCTGATCCAGACGACGGGCGGGCTGGCGGCGCGCGAGATGAAGGAACAGGTGCTCGATTCGATGGACATCGAGCGCGAGCGCGGCATCACCATCAAGGCGCAGACGGTGCGCCTGACCTATCCGGCCAAGGACGGCCAGACCTACATCCTCAACCTGATCGACACCCCCGGACACGTCGATTTCGCCTACGAGGTGTCGCGTTCGCTCGCCGCCTGCGAAGGCTCGCTGCTGGTGGTGGACGCAAGCCAGGGCGTCGAGGCGCAGACGCTCGCCAACGTCTACCAGGCGCTCGACAACAATCACGAGATCGTGCCCGTCCTCAACAAGATCGACCTGCCGGCGGCCGAGCCCGACAAGATCAAGCAGCAGATCGAGGACGTGATCGGCATCGACGCCTCCGACGCGGTGATGATCTCGGCCAAGACCGGGCTCGGCATCGACGACGTGCTCGAGGCCATCGTGCATCGGCTGCCGCCGCCGCAGGGCCACCGCGACGCGCCGCTCAAGGCGCTCCTGGTGGACTCGTGGTACGACGTCTACCTCGGCGTCGTGGTGCTGGTGCGCATCGTCGACGGCGTGATGCACAAGGGCCAGCGCATCCGCATGCTCGGCACCAACGCGGCCTACGACGTCGAGCGCATCGGCTACATCACGCCGAAAATGGTCCATGTCGACCAGCTCGGCCCCGGCGAGATCGGCTTCATCACCGCCGCCATCAAGGAGGTGGCCGACACCCGCGTCGGCGATACCATCACCGACGACAGAAAACCTGTCGCCGAGCCGCTGGCCGGCTTCCGCCCGGCGATCCCGGTGGTGTTCTGCGGGCTGTTTCCGGTCGATGCGGCCGACTTCGAGACGCTGCGCGCGGCGATGGGCAAGCTCCGGCTCAACGACGCCTCCTTCACCTTCGAGATGGAGACCTCGGCCGCGCTCGGCTTCGGCTTCCGCTGCGGCTTCCTCGGCCTGCTGCATCTCGAAATCATTCAGGAGCGGCTGTCGCGCGAGTTCGATCTCAACCTGATCGCGACCGCGCCGAGCGTCATCTACAAGATGCGGCTGACCGACGGCACGCAGATCGAAATCCACAACCCGGTGGACATGCCGGACGTGGTGAAGATCGCCGAGATCGAGGAGCCGTGGATCGAGGCCACCATCCTCACCCCCGACGAGTATCTCGGCAACGTGCTCAAACTCTGTCAGGACCGGCGCGGCGTGCAGAAGGAGCTGACCTATGTCGGCGCCCGCGCCATGGTCAAATACGAACTGCCGCTCAACGAGGTGGTGTTCGATTTCTACGACCGGCTGAAATCGGTGTCGAAGGGCTATGCCTCGTTCGACTACAATCTGACCGACTATCGAAGCGCCGATCTCGTCAAGATGCAGATCCTCGTCAACGGCGAGCCGGTCGATGCGCTGTCGATGCTGGTGCATCGCACGCGCGCCGAAGGGCGCGGCCGCGCCATGGTCGAGAAGATGAAGGAACTGATCCCGCCGCACATGTTCCAGATCCCGATTCAGGCGGCGATCGGCGGCAAGGTGATCGCGCGCGAGACGGTGCGCGCGCTGCGCAAGGACGTCACCGCGAAATGCTACGGCGGCGACATCACCCGCAAGCGCAAGCTTCTGGAGAAGCAGAAGGAAGGCA
>JBDHSY010000214.1:0-5691 GCA_039808405.1 Xanthobacteraceae bacterium | reverse complement strand
ATGATCTGGACATGGTCGATGTGGCTGCGATTCCAGATCGGCTCGAACATGCCGTTGGCGAAGCGGAACACCAGGATGTTCTGCACCGTTTCCTTGCCGAGGTAGTGGTCGATCCGATAGATCTGATGTTCGGTCGCGACCTTGAGGATCTCGCTGTTGAGCGCCCGTGCGGAAGCGAGGTCGGTGCCGAACGGCTTTTCGATGATCAGCCGGCGCCAGCCGTTGCCGGTCTCGCGCAACAGCCCGCTGTGTCCGAGTTGGCGGCTGATCGGCGCGAAGGCGGCAGGGGGCGTTGCGAGATAGTACAGCCGGTTGCCGCGGGTGCCGGACGATTGCTCGAGCCGTTCGAGCTCCGCGCCGAGGTGGTCGAACGACGGCGGATCGGCCGCATCGGCGGTGACGCTGGTGACGCAGCCGAACAGCTTTTGCGCGATAGCCTGATCGACGCGGCGGGTGGCGAAGCGGCGAAGGCCCTCCAGCAGGCTGTCGCGCAGCGCGTCGCTGGTCATGCCCTTGCGCACCACCCCGACCACGCAAAAACGGTCCGGCAGGAGGTTCTGTTCGGCAAGGTTGTAGAGCGCGGGCACGATCAGGCGATGGGCGAGGTCGCCGGTCGCGCCGAAGATGACGAGGCAGCACGGCTCCGGCCGCGGCGGCCGGTTGGGGGCCGGGGTAGTCACGGCGCGCTCTTGTCCGCCGCGGCGTGCGGCTCCTTGTGGCCGCCGAAGCCGGCGCGCATCGCCGAGAGAATCTTTTCCGCAAACGTATGATCGCGCCGCGAGCGGAAGCGGGCATAGAGCGCGGCGGTCAGCACCTCCGCCGGCACCGCCTCGTCGATGGCCGCGTTGACGGTCCAGCGGCCTTCGCCGGAATCCTCGACGAAGCCGGAATACTGGTCGAGCGCCGGATTGTCCGCCAGCGCGGCGGCCGTGAGATCGAGCAGCCACGAGGGGATGACGCTGCCGCGCCGCCACACCTCGGCGATATCGGGCAGGTCGAGCTGAAACCGATGCTGCGGCGGCAGGGCGTCGCTGCCGGCATTGCGCAGGATATCGAAGCCTTCGGCATAGGCCTGCATCAGGCCGTATTCGATGCCGTTATGCACCATCTTGACGAAGTGCCCGGCGCCGGCCGGCCCGGCATGCAGGTAGCCACGCTCGACGCGCGGATTGCGCCGCTCGCGTCCCGGCGTGCGCGGGATGTCGCCATGGCCCGGCGCCAGCGTTGCGAAGATCGGGTCGAGGCGCTCGACGATCTCCGGCTCACCGCCGATCATCATGCAGTAGCCGCGCGTCAGTCCCCACACGCCGCCGCTGGTGCCGACATCGACGTAGTGGATGCCGTTTGTCTTCAAGTCGGCGGCGCGGCGGATGTCGTCCTGCCAGAACGTGTTGCCGCCGTCGATGACGGTGTCGCCGGCCTGCATCAGGCCGGCCAGCGCGCGGATCGCTGCTTCGGTGGCGTCGCCCGCCGGCAGCATCACCCACACCGCGCGAGGCGGCGCAAGTTTGGCGACGAGATCGGCCAGCGAGGCGCTGCCGGTCGCGCTCTGCGCCGCGAGGGCGGCGACCGCCTCGGGGGCGCGGTCGTAAACCACCGCGCCGTGAGAGCCGCTTGCGATCAGCCGGCGGACGATGTTGCCACCCATGCGGCCGAGGCCGATCATTCCAAGCTGCATGGGCGGGGCCCTTCGCTACGAGTGCGCTTTCAGCGCCGTGTCGAAGGCGGCGCCGAGCGCGGCGAGGCCGCTTTCGATGTCGCCTTTCAGGTGAATGCGCAGCGCGCGCCGGCCGCGATCGGTGAGGGCGTCGAAATCGCCGCGCGCCTGCGCCGCCTCGATCACGCCGAACGTGGCCTTCTGGCCCGGAATGGCGAGGTCGGGATCGCTGTCGGCGGTGATCTGGAAGAACACGCCGCTGTTCGGGCCGCCCTTGTGGGCCTGCCCCGTGGAATGCAGAAAGCGCGGGCCGAAGCCGACGGTGGTGGCGGCGTGCGTGGTGTCGCGCACCGGCAGCCGCATCTGCTGCAAGGCATCGCTGTGGGCTTTGTTGCGGGCGAGATAGGCGAGGAAGGCGACGTAATCGCCGGCCTTGACGCGGGCGAGCTGCGCCTGCACCCAGGATTCCAGGCTGCCGTCGGCGCCGCCCTTGCGCAGCGCCGTCGCGTTGGCCGTGTCGGTGAACACGGCAAAGCCGTCGCCGCTTGCCACCGGCGACTCGTCGGGCAGCGTGCCGCTCGTCTCGAACGCCGCCGTCAATTCGCGCGCCTTGACCTTGGCGATCTCGACATCGGGCTGGTCGAACGGGTTGATGCCGAGCACGGCGCCGGCGACGGCGGTCGCAAGCTCGAGGCGAAAGAATTCCTGCCCGATGTGCTCGGCCGATGTCATGACGATGTGCGCCACCGGATGGCCGGCCTGCTCCAGCGCGGCCAGCGCCTTCAACTGGGTGTTGTCGTCCTCGGTGCGGATCGCGATGAAGAAGCGGTCGTCGCCGTAGACGGCCGGGCTGCCGAGCGGCTCGCCATCGACCGGGATCAGGCCCTTGCCGTTCTTGCCGGTGGATTCGGCGATGAGCTGCTCGGCCCAGGCGCCGAGATCGGCGATCTTCGGCGACGCGACGATCGTCACCTTGTCGCGCCCGGCTCTCCCGGCCAGCGCCAGCGCGAGGCCGAGCTGCACGGCGGGATTGTGCGCGGGCGGCACGTCGGCGGCCGAGGCGCGCACCATCCGGCGCGTCGTTTGCAGAAACTGCCCGATGTCGATGCCGGCCGCAGCCGCGGGCACGAGGCCGAACGGCGACAGCACCGAGTAGCGGCCGCCGATTGCCGGGTCGCCGTGGAAGATATGGGTAAAGCCCTGCTCCTTGGCTGTTGTCTCGAGCGAGGAGCCGGGGTCTGTGACGGCGACGAAATGCGAGCCGGCGAGGTTGTCGCCGATTGCGGCGCTGACGCGGGCGAAGAAATAATCCTTCAGCCGGTTCGGCTCGATGGTACCGCCCGACTTGCTGGAAACGATGAACAGCGTCTTGGCCAGGTCGATCGTCTGTTCCACGGCGCGGATCTGGGCCGGATCGACGGAATCCAGCACGCGCAGTTTTGGAAAGCCGTCGACGTGCGGGAAGGTCGCCGCCAGCACCTCCGGGCCGAGGCTCGAACCGCCCATGCCGAGTACGACGGCATCGGAAAAGCCTTCGCCGCGCACCCACTCGGCGAACGTTTCGTAATCCACGACATTGGGCGTCTGCTCGGCGGCGACGTCGAGCCAGCCGAGCCAGGCATTCTCGTCGGCGCCGGTCCACACCGACTTGTCGTGCTGCCACAGCCGCCGCACTTTTGCGTCCTTGCGCCACGTCTCGGCTTCGCTGGCAACCGCTTTGGCAAGCGTCTCGCCGAGCGCGAGCGTTTGCCGGTCGATCCGCGCGCCGAGCAGCTTCAGGCGCTTGTCGGCGAGCGCGCCGAGCAGCTTGTCGGCGGCATCGGCAAACAGCCGCACGCCGTCCTTGACCAGCGCCGCGGTGATGGCGTCGAGCGAGATGCCGGTGGCGGCAAGCTCGGCGAGCACGCGGCGGGCATCGTCGATGCCCTCGTCCAGCGTCGCGCGCACCGTGCCGTGATCCCGGAAGGCGTCGAGCGTCGCCGGCGGCACCGTGTTGACGGTCTGCGGGCCGATCAGCTCCTCGACATAGAGCACGTCGCTATAGGCTTTGTTCTTGGTGCCGGTGCTGGCCCACAACAGCCGCTGCGGTTTCGCGCCCTTGGCGGCGAGCGCCTGCCAGCGCTTGCCGGCAAACAGCGTCTTGAAATCCTGATAGGCGAGTTTGGCGTTGGCGATCGCCACCTTGCCCTTGAGCGCCTCGAGCCGCTCGCGCTCGCCGCCGCTTGCCTTGGCGATCAGGGCGTCCAGCTCGCTGTCGACGGCGCTGTCGATGCGGCTGACGAAGAAGCTGGCGACGCTCGCGACATGCGAGGGATCGCCGCCGTTGCCGACATAGGTTTCGAGGCCGGAGAGATAGGCGTCCGCGACCTGCCGGTAGACGCTTTGCGAAAACAACAGCGTGATGTTGACGCTGATGCCCTTTGCCGTGAGTTGCTCGATGGCCGGCAGGCCCTCGGGGGTCGCCGGCACCTTGATCATCAGGTTCTTGCGGTCGACGTCATGCCACAGCCGTTCGGCCTCGGCGATCGTCGCCTTGGTGTCATGGGCGAGATAGGGCGAGACTTCGAGGCTGACAAAGCCGTCCGCGCCCTCGAGCTGGTCGTAGACCGGGCGCAGCACGTCGGCGGCGGCCTGGATGTCGGCGACGGCAAGCGATTCATAAAGGTCGGTCACGGTACGGTCGCCGCCGTCGAGAAGCCGGGCGATGGCGTCGTCGTACTCGTCGGAGCCGCCGATGGCTTTTTCAAAAATCGCCGGGTTTGAGGTGACCCCGCGCACCCCGTCCTCGTCGATCAGCCGCTTGAGGCCGCCTGTGGCCGTGAAACCGCGTGCAAGGAAGTCGAGCCAGACGGCCTGATCGTGGGTTTGCAGTGCTTTGACGGGGTTCATGATGCCTTGAGCTTGCGCGAGGGTGGACTTGATCGGAGCCGGCCCGGCGCTGAACGCGCGGGGGGTCGGCGGATGCTACATCATCTCTACCCGGGATGCAGCGTCGGGTTCCGAAAATCGTCCGTCACGATTACGCGCTTCGCGGGCGGCGCGGCGCCGCGCGCGGCTGGCGACGTAGGGGGCTCGTTCTCAAGCGGCATGTCCACAAGCCTTTGGGGCGGTCCGATTGAACGAGGCTGATTTGTAGCAATAGTTGCGGTTTGCGGGGGAAGGGAACCGATTCGCTCGAGTCGGCACGACGTCCGCGGGGCCGTCCGGCCGGTTGATCCCGGACGGCCCTTGCCCCGGCCGTGCGTCGCCGCCCGCGAACGGATCGTGGCCCGGCCTTACGCCTTGCCGGCAAAGGCGAGGACGCTGCGGGCGGGTGCGTCCATCGCCGCGCCGGCCTCCTTCTCCACCGCTGTCTGCGCCGTCTCCGCCGTGTTGAGCACCTGCGTCCATTGCCGGTAGTCCGGCATTTTCGGCAACGTGAACGGAATTGCGTCGGGTGCGGCGTTGAGCACGATGAAAATCGGCGCGGTGTCCTGCGCCATCGGCCCCAGCACGAAGGCGAGGAAGCGCCCTTCCGGAAAACTCCAGTCTTGCTCGGTCATCTCGGTGGCGTCCGGCTTGAGCCAGAGCGCGCCGTAAGAGCCGTCCTTGCGGCGTCCGTCGATCCAGCGCGGGCTGCGGAGTTGCGGGAAGTCGCGGCGCAGGCCCGCGAGGTGCCCGACGAAATCGATCAGGTCGTCGCCGTCGCGGCCGATCCCGTCCCATTTCACCCAGCCGATCTCGTTGTCCTGGCAATAGGCGTTGTTGTTGCCGTCTTGGCTGTTGCCGAACTCGTCGCCGGCCAGGATCAGCGGCACGCCTTGCGCCAGCATCAGGCAGGCGAGCTGATTGCGGCGCAACTGGTGGCGTAGGCCCACGATGGCGGGATCGTCGGTCGGACCCTCGTGACCGCAATTGACGCTGAGGTTGTCGTCGGAGCCGTCGCGGTTGTCCTCGCCGTTGGCTTCGTTGTGCTTGGCCTCGTAACTGACGAGATCCATCAGCGTAAAGCCGTCGTGGACGGTGACATGGTTGATGGAGGCGCGCGGGCGCCG
>JBDHSY010000213.1:0-5692 GCA_039808405.1 Xanthobacteraceae bacterium | reverse complement strand
CCGACGTCGATGCCGAAGTGGTCGTAAAAGCGGCGGTCTTCGGTCGCGAGCGTCGCCTTGATCAGGTTGTCGGGAAAATCCTCGAGCGGGATGGCATCGTTGTGCTTGATGCCGCGGCTGCCGACCGGGTTGCCGTAGCGGTCGAGAAAGGTCACCGCGAGGTCGGCCTTTTTCAGCCAGTTCTCGTCGGCGGTCTCGCGGAAGGCCGGCTGCGCCAGCGCCAGCAGCACCACCAGCCCGGCGACGCCCATGGTCGCCGCCTCCGACAGCGGCTCGACGATGACACAGCGCTTCCAGCTCCCGACGTGGAAGCGGTCCATGAAGGTGGAAAAGCGCTCGTAGGTCTCGCGCAGACCCACCGCGCTGGAAAACAGCGACGAATCGATGCGTGCGTCGAGGTCCAGCAGAAAATGCCGGAGGCGCTGCATCCAGTCGGGAGGCGATGGCGGCGTTGGATTCGACACCGAAAATCCCAAATCAAGGCGGTTCTGCGCCGGCTGTACGCGCTGCCGCCATCATGCTGCAATGTACGGCGATCCCGTGGCGTCCGACATTGACGCGCGTCGCGGTGCCGGACGGATCAGGAGGTCCCTTCTAGAGCCTTTCCGGTTATGATTCCATCGCCGCCGAAAAGGTTCTAAAGACCCTGGGACGATTGCGGTGGAGTTGCGCCGCCTCATGCAGGACGATCATGGCGAAAAGCTCCGCCCCGGCTCCGAAACTCCAGGAAAAATTCTGGAAAACCAAGACGTTGGAGGAGATGTCCGACGCCGAATGGGAAAGCCTGTGCGACGGCTGCGGGCGCTGCTGCCTGGAGAAGCTCGAGGACGAGGATACGGGGCGCATCTATTACACCCACGTCGCCTGCCGGCTGTTCGATGCCGGGCGCTGCACCTGCCGCGATTACGCCAACCGCTCCGCCCAGGTGCCCGACTGCGTGCGGCTGACGCCGGACAACGTGCGCACCCTGAAATGGCTGCCGCCGAGCTGCGCCTACCGTCTGGTCGCCGAGGGCCGCGACCTCTACTGGTGGCACCCGCTGGTCTCCGGCGATCCCGATACCGTTCACGAGGCGGGGGCGTCGGTGCGCGGCCGCGTCGTCGGCACCGAGACCGAGATTGCCGCCGACGAACTGGAGCACCATATCGTGCGCTGGCCGCGGCTGCTGCCCAAGCGCGCGCGGCGACCGAAGCGCGGCTGACGCCGTCGCCCCAGTCGCCCCAGGCCGCTCGCGGGTTCAAGCAAACGCCGCAGGCGCGGCGAAAGCCACCCATGCGCGGGCATGGCTGTCGCCCCGCGACGGCGCCGGCTAATGTCCCGGCCCCGCGCCACCTGTCGCACCGTAAGCCGAACGCATGAGCCGCTTTGTTCCCGATCCGGCCGACGAGGAGCCGGCGCCCGACGATATGACAGCCGGCATCTCAGGACTGCCGGGCGTCGTGCTCGAGGTTGCCGAGACGCCGCCGCTCGCCCCGCATGCGCCGCTGTCGCGGCGCGACGTCCGCACCATTCTGGCCAGCCTGATGGTGACGATGTTTCTCGCCGCGCTCGACCAGACCATCGTGGCGACGGCTCTGCCGACCATCGGTCGGCAGTTTCAGGACGTCTCGCAACTGTCGTGGGTGATCACCGCCTATCTGTTGTCGTCGACGGCGGTGGCGCCGCTGTTCGGCACCTTGAGCGACATCTATGGCCGCCGCGCCATGATCGTGACGTCGCTGACGCTGTTCCTCGTCGGCTCGATCCTGTGCGCGCTGGCGCCGAACCTCCTGGTGCTGATTCTGGCGCGCGGCCTTCAGGGCCTCGGCGGCGGCGGCATCCTGCCGCTGGTGCAGACGGTGATCGCCGACGTGGTGACCCCGCGCGAGCGCGGCCAGTATCAGGCCTATTTCAGCGGCATGTGGATGGCGGCCGGCATCGGCGGCCCGGTGCTGGGCGGACTGTTCGCCGAGCACCTGCACTGGTCGATGATTTTCTGGATCAACGTGCCGCTCGGCGCGCTGTCGCTTGCGCTGTTGCTGCCGAAGATGCGGCTGATCCCGACCTATCACCGCCGCCGCCGGGTGGACTGGCTCGGCGGCGTGCTGCTGATGGCGTCGGCGGTGGTGTTCCTGCTGGTGCTGACCTGGGGCGGCCAGCGCCTGCCATGGGGATCGCCGGCGATCCTGGCGATGGTCGGCGCGGCCGCGCTGCTTGCGCTGTCGTTCGTCGCGCACGCGCGGCGCACGCCGGAGCCGTTTCTGCCGCTGCCGCTGCTCGGCGGCTCGGTGGTGCCTTATGCCATCGTCGCCGGCGGCTGCGCCATCGGCACCTCGATCGGGCTGATCGTGGCGCTGCCGCTTTACTACGACGCGCTTTATCGCCTGACGGCCAGCGAGGCGGGCCTGGCGCTGATTCCCGTCGTGACCGTGTCGGTGCTGGGGGCGGCCGGCGCCGGCCGCGCTATGGCGCTGCTCAAGCACTACAAATGGAGCGCGATCGCCGGCAACCTGACGGCGGCGATCGTGATGGCGGCGCTGGCGCTGGCGCCGCCGCTGCCGCTCTGGGCGCTGCTTGCCGCGCTGTCGCTGTTTGCTCTCGGTCTCGGCACCACCTTTCCGGTCAGCGTGGTGGCGATCCAGAACGCGGTGCCGCGCCACCAGGTCGGCACGGCGACCGGCGCGATGAACTTCTTCCGCTCGCTGATGGCCTCGTTCGCCGTGGCGGCGTTCTCCACCATCCTGTTGATGGCGCTCGGCGGCGACGTTTCGCTCGGGGCCGAGCAGCTGACCGCCGCCCCCTGGGTCGCCGCCAGCGACATGGCGGCGGCGTTCCGCTTCGTATTCGCGGCCGCCGCCGTGCTCACGGCAATTGCCGCGATCTGCCTTGCCGTGATGGAGGAACGTCCGCTGGCCGGGCCGACGGATGGTCCCGTCGCCCCGGCCGAATAGGACGCTTCACTACGCTGGAGCGTTGCTCTCGGAATCAAAAGCAACGCTCCAGATTATTGTTTTGACGTGTTTTCTTCACGCGAACCGGCCGCCGCCGGGCCGGAGCCGGCTATGGCCCGGCGAAGGCCGGTTTCCACTTCGCTTGAAAACGCTATGGCGCGTTACCGGCAGGCGTGGCGCTGGCCGTCATAGCCGAGATAGGTGCCGCTCGCCGGATCGTAGGAGCGGAAGCGCTGCGCGCACGAATTGTCGCCGGTGTCCATCGAGGCATAGGCGTCGCCCGCCGCGCCCGCGCGGAACGGCGCGGTGGCGATGGCGCCCGCCGTATTCACCGCCGTGCTGGCAATGCCGACGGCACCGCCGATCGCATCGGCCGCGATATCGGCGGGAAGAAACCCGCTGCGGTGATAGGCCGGGCCGCGATAGCCAGGGCCGGGGGCATAGGCGTAACTGTCGACCGGCGCGCCATAGCTGTAGCCGAGCGGTTCGCCGTAGCCATGGCCCAGGCCGTTGGACGGGCTGTTGGGCTGGGCATCGGTGGTGCCCGGCATATGCAGGTTGTACGAGCCGTCGGCGTCGTAGGGCGAGGCCGCCACCTGCGCCAGCGCAGGCGTTGCCATCATGGCGGCGATAGCTGCGGCGGCGCTCAAGATTTTCAATCCGGTCATGCTTGTCTCCATTGACGAGGCGCGCCGCTTGAGGGCGCGCGGGGGATCGGTGCCTGCGGCACGCCGGCCCAACCCGACCGTTCGAACGGGCCGTGGTCGCTCAGCCGTGGCAGCCGATGAACTCTGGCAACGGAGCGCGCCGCGGGTCGTTCCGCGTTTTTGCTGCACTGCGTTCAAACGCGCGTGAGCAGGGCGGGAGAATGCCGATTAGGAAAAAAGTCCTTGACAGCGTGACGCTCCCGCTGTAGGGTTCGGCCATGCTCGATAAATGGGCCTGACGACGGGACGACAGCGGTTCGGCTCTCGTCTCATCATTCATCCGGTTTCCTTCGCCTTATCGGTGGCGGTTCCTCGCAGCGTTGCGTTGGAACATTGCCGGCGGCTCGCCGTTGGCTTTTGCAACAGGTTTCGCGCGTCGGCCGGCGGACTCGGTCGGACACGTGCCGAATGAGGTGACCATGGCGGAACGCGAGAACGGACGGATCGTCGAGACGGCGGGCGAGGCGCGGCAGGGCGAACGCGGGCCCTCGATCCTGATGTTGCTGACGGTCAGCACGACGCTGGCCGTCGTCATTCTCGCCATCCTGTGGTTCGTGTTTTTCCAGACCTGAGACGAACGGCCGTCGCAGCAGACTGAACCGATGAATTTTTCAACCTGCCTCGCACTTCAAGCGGGCGCCGGGGTGATGGCCCATGCCTGAACGACAGTCTTCCTCCACGCGAACGTTGCGTCGCGGCGCGGCGAAGGGGACGGCCAAGAAAGCCGCAAAAGCGGCCGCAAGGAAAAAGTTTGCCGCCAGACGCGGCGAGACGGCCGCGGAAGGCGAGGCAGAGACCGAAGCGGCACCGCCCGCGCCGGTCGTCAAGCCGCGCAGCCCGCGCGGTCATCGCCGCTCCGCCGTCGAGCGGCTGGAGGATCCGCCGCCGGCAACGGGCCTCGAACTGATCGGCCGCGTCAGCCGCGCCATCGAGCGCGAACTGATGCAGATCGAACGCATCGTCGGCGGCCATCGCGTGCCGGTGGCGCAGCGCAGCGAGGCCGAGCGCCGCGCCCGGACGCTGGCGTCGCTCGCGCGCACGCTCAACGAGGTGAAGCGTCTGCGCGCCGAGGAAGAAAAATCGAAAGCCGCCGATGACGACGCCGTGCCCCGCGACCTCGACGAATTCCGCCGCGAGCTTTCGCGACGACTGGCGCTCATGGACGCCGGCGCAGCGCCGCTTCCTGCTGGCGGGGATGAGTGAGGCCGAGCTTGAGTTCGTCAACGCCTGCTGGGACGTGTTTGCGCACGATCACCAGCGCCCGCCGCTTCACGCGGCGAACGGTTCGCCGTGGCTGACGTGGCTGCTGATCGGCGGCCGTGGCGCCGGCAAGACGCGCGCCGGCGCCGAATGGGTGCGGGCGCAGGCGCTCGGCCTGCCGCCGTTCGCGCAACGCCCGGTCGCGCGCATCGCGCTGGTCGGCGAGACCGAGCACGACGTGCGCGAAGTGATGGTCGAGGGCGTTTCCGGCCTGCTCGCAGTGCATCGCCGCGGCGAGCGCCCGGCGTGGGTGCCCTCGCGCCGCCGGCTGGAATGGACGAACGGCGCCGTCGCCTATGCGTTTTCGGCGGAAGACCCGGAAAGTCTGCGCGGGCCGCAGTTCGGCTGCGCCTGGTCCGACGAGCTGGCGAAGTGGCGCTATGCCGAGGCCGCCTTCGACATGCTGCAATTCGGCCTGCGACTGGGTGCCAACCCGCGCCAGCTCGTCACCACGACGCCGCGCCCGACCGCGCTGATCAAGCGCCTGATCGCGGACCCGAGCACGGTGGTGACGCGGGCGCCGACCCGCGCCAATGCCTTTCATCTGGCGCCGACCTTTCTCAAGACGGTGATGGCGCGCTACGCCGGCACCCGGCTCGGCCGGCAGGAGCTTGACGGCGAGATCATCGAGGACCGCGCCGATGCGCTGTGGTCGCGCACTTTGATCGAGCGCTGCCGGATCGCCGCCGCGCCGGACTGCGGCCGCATCGTCGTGGCGGTCGATCCGCCGGCCTCCTCGGGCAAACGCGCCGATGCCTGCGGTGTCGTCGCGGCGGGGCTTGCGGCGGACCGCAC
>JBDHSY010000212.1:0-5738 GCA_039808405.1 Xanthobacteraceae bacterium | reverse complement strand
GTCTGCGACGCCTTGAGCAATCCGGCGTCAGCCGGCGTCGAGCCGTTGACCCCACCCGGACGGATGGTCATCTTCACCTTGGCGAAGGTGCCGTCTGGAATGAGCTCACCGAGCGGCGCCATCTGTGGCTGGGCATCGTTGAGATCGTACATCGAGGCCTCCTTTGATCGTTTGATCGAGTTTCGGGTCAGGCGACGCGCACCTGCGGCGTATTGATCTTGGCGATCAGTGCGCCGAGATCCGGCGGCTCGGTCAGGTCGAGCCGGCCGCTGCGATCTTTCGCAGGCAGCGCATATGGGTTGCCTGCGCGACACACGAGGCGCCGTTCGCTCGCCTTCTCATCGAGCACGTAGCTGCCTTCGGCATCGCGCGAGAATAGATGCAGCGAGATCACCTGGTCGACGATGCCGGGTAGTTCGCGCCCGGCTTTCGAGCCTTCCATCTGCGGCTGCCAGATCGTGACATTAAATTCGTCGGTGACCTTTTCGAGCACGCCGACGAAGATCACTGTCTTGCCGGGTGCGTGTTGCAGATGCTTGAGCGCTTGAATAACCTCGCGACCAAGCAGCCCATAGGCGCCGCGCACGTCCGGTTTGCCGGTGCGCTCCGAGAATGCCTCCGGCTGCTGCTTGGCGTAGACCATTGCCTGCCGGGTGAGATCGGTGATGCTGTCGACGAAGATAATCGACTTCGAAGCCAGGAACTCCTCGACCCCGCTGCCAGCATAGACCGAGCGCGCGTGCTGATGATGCTGTGCGCTGTACCAGGCGTTCGGGTCGGCTGCCGGATCGGACCCGCCGATCAGCACCGCGAGATCGCGGAAATCAACAAAGCCGCGGATCGGAATGCTGGCACCTGGCCAATCCTGGACAGATTTCATGCCGGCTTCGAGGTCGAGGCAGACCGTGTGGTCGGCAGGCAATGTCCTGAGCAGCGAAGTCTTGCCGACGCCGCTTGGCCCAAAGATCGCCAGCGAGGTTTTGTTACTGGCCGCCGACAGGCGCTGATCGGCGGTGACGATGCTGACCGGCATCAGCTCCTCCCCGGTATATCTTGATGTGCGATGGAAACGGCGGGGCGTTGACCGGGCGCCGAAGGATTGCCTGCCCGCTCTTGCGAAACGGGCCGCCCCGCCGCTGTTCGTGTCCCTGGTCGTGCACGCATCAGGCTGCCTCGGCTTCGTTCGCAGTCTCGATCCGATAGGTCGGCCGACCGGTCTCGACGATGCGCGCGGGAATAAACAGCTCGCGAACCGGGCGTGGCCAATTCGCAAAAGCTGCTTCCGAGACCTCGAGCTTCACTTTCAGGTAATCGGACGGGTCGTCGCCCCAGCCGGAGCGAATGATTTCAGCCGCGTGTCGGAGCTTGTCCTGATCCCATTTGACGCGCTTGGGCAGATCGGCAATGACGATGAAGCCGTTATCCTGAAAGCGAATGACGCCAGTGTCCTTGCCTTCCTCGGCACGGCGCTGCCTGGCGCGTGCGCCGTATTTGAGGTCGAGGGCACTGCGCACTTTATCCTCAATGCCGGTAAGGGCAGCTTTCTGTTCGGCAAGGTCGTCGAGGATACAGGCAAGTTCGGGGGTCGTGAGCGAAGCGATCCGTTGCGGATCGAGATCGCGGACGTGCTCGGCCATGATGGCAAGATCGGACATCGTGTTTCCTCTCAGGCTGCCAGTGCGATCGGGATCGGATATGCTGCGGATTCGATAATGCGATCCGCGGCAAGCCGTGGATGCAGCGCTGATCGGCTCTGCGCCGACCGGCCCGGCCGGGCTTTCACCGCGAGATAGAGATAATCCTCCGTACCGAGCCGCTTCTGCACCGGGATGACCAGTCCCTGACCGGCGGCAACCATCACACGGGTGGCAACGGCATGCAGATTTGCCCGCGTCGGTCGATTGAGCACGCTGGCACTCGGCATGCGATCGAAGCCAAGATGGCCGCGGTAATAAACCGCCCGATCTCCAGGCTCGGCATTAATCAGCCAATCGACGAACGTATTTTCGTCGAAAGGCACCGCAAACCGATCGATCGGCAACAGCGGCGTTGTGGGTGCAACCAATCGAGGGCGCATGGCAAGCCTCTCCGCTTCGGCTGACGCGAATGCGTAGCCGTCATGACTGTTTGGCCGCATGGAACTTTGCTTCCTTAAAGCCGGGCGGCTTGCTGAGCGCCGCTTAAGCTTTCGTCCCTTCAGTAGCGGAAGACGCCCTCGTTTTTCCCAGGAGGTTCAGCTCCCCTCATTCCTCGTCGATTAACCGACGTTGGACGATACCAAGACAAATCAGCCGATAGCGGATCTCACGTAGCCGTCGATAAAACTCGCTGGTGGAGAGGCCAGAGCGGCGTTGGGCTTGCGCGAGATCGCCATCCTCGAGGAGCGACAGCCGGGCGACCAAGGCGAGCTGATCGGGCAGCTCGCCAACAAAATCGGCGAGTACAAGCGGGAGCTGCAGCTCGCGTTCGACATTGGGGCTGATCCGTTGCCGCGCCTCCATAACCTCTCCCAGCGTGATAGTTTTCTCATTGCCCGCTGGACGATCGAGCGAGTTGCCGTGAATCCGGCGCTCAGCCCCAATCTGATCGGCTACTCCCTGTGCGGCTTGACGCGCCACGCGGTCGGCAAACGAGGACCATGCACCGCGCGCGGCATCAAAGAAGCGACGCCGCTCCAGCAACACCAGCAGGATCTCCTGCTCGACGTCCTCGCGATCGACCTTCGACAGGCGCATGGTGCGCGCAACCTTGCGAGCATGATAGGCAGCCGACGCCATCATGATGCGCAAGGTCCTGGCATCGATGGCGTTTGCCTGCTCCACTTGTCTGGTGGTGATGACCTCTGATCTTGTTTGCACCATCATGGCTGCGTCCCCAGGATTCGTTTGAACAAAATCCTGCCGACCCCGGACTTGGCTGCATCCAGGTTCCTCGGCGACAAACGTTGCGGCAGAGAAATGCGTTACGCTGGGCGTTTCGCCTTGAATTCGCGATAGACCGAAACGGCAAACTCAAGATCGCGCTGCATGTCGGGCGGCAGCCGCTGCGCCGCAATGAAGGCGCGGTCGGTCGAGAGCCCCAGTCGGTCGCAGGCCGCGATGATCAGCGAATCTTTCGGCGCGAGTTCAAGTCCGCGTTCGATCCGCGACCAATAGGCCTGCGAGATACCGATCGATTGCGCAAAGTCCTTAAGCGAGATACCAGCACTCTCGCGTGCGACTCTGACCCATGGTCCGAATGCCATGATCGTGCTCTCCTCAAATCTTAATGAAGGCTCCAGTCGCGGCCGGTACGCAGCAGATCGTAGCGATCAAGGCGAACCTGCAAGAAGCGTGTCGATACGCCGTAGCGTTCGGCGAGCTCAAAGATCGCCTCCTCGACGGCATCGTGATCAAGACGTGAGCCATCGTAAGCCACCGCGCCCGGAACAACAGTGGACGGACAATCTGATGCCGGAAGATGCTGCCGCTTTGCCTGGCGTTGCAGGTCGACCCGCAGCAGCATCGGCGGCACCAGCAATGCACCCATGAATTCATTGGCGCGAACTTCCCGCCGATCCTGGCTCTGATCGGGTGGCGGCACGCCGGAATAAGCCGGCGCCGTCGGTGGCACGCGAATCCAGCCCGGCGCATCGAACACGACGTGGCCAAGCTCGTGCGCGATAGTAGAGCGCAGCAGCGTCTCCATGCCGCTCAGCGTCGGGCCGTTCACCGAAACCAGCACGCAGTCGGGCGAAGCCTTATCGTATTCGGTAACACCCATCACCGGCTTGCCGGCGGCGTTAAGAACCTCGTGTTCAAAGTCCCAGTCGACTTCGAACGCAACCTCGTTGATTTCCAGCTCGAGAATCCTCGGCACCACGCGTTCCAGCTCGAGCTTCCGTTCAAGACCCTCGATGACGAGCTGTCCGCGGATCGCCCGGGCTACCGACCAGATCTCGGCAGCGGTGAGTCGGGCCGGCGCGGCGGTGGTCCGGCAGTGGCGGTAGGCGGCTCGGATGGTCATGGCGCGCGTCCTCTGCTTATTGTTCTCTATTTGTTCTCATAATCAGATTGTAAAGTCGAGTCGAAATTGCGTCATCACGCAATCCCTTTTGTCGCACCCTGACTCATGGAAAAATCCGAGCATTGCAGCGCTGCTGCGGGAATATAAACCGCCCACAGCTCAATTAGATTGGAGCCAGCTGAACGTCTGGAGGGGGCTGCAAAAGCCCCCGTGGCTGGTCTCACGCAGCTAAGCTCAGGAAAATTCAGCTATTTTGCTCTAGCAGAAAAACTCTCATCTTGATGCCGACCGTCAGCACAGCCAGACCAACGGTATTCGATCAGCTGCAACGAGCTCAATAACGACGAACCCGATTCTTGGGGCACAGTCTGGTCTTAGCGGTACCCAATACCCATCACATAGTCGCGCAACAGGTATTCTTCGTGTTCGGTCTCGCCCAGGAGAATCTGTAAAACATCATGGGCGCTCAGAGTGCCCAGCGGACGACGCTCGTGATCGATGATGGGAATATACATATAGCCTTGTCTCTTCATCTGCCCCCATGTTGCTTCGAGCGTATCGGTCCGGTCCGGCCAATGCAGCTTATAGTCGATAGCCCGAGCGATGCTATGATGCCGCCTAGGTGATCTCCTTCGACGTGAACTGGCGGTGACCACGCCAGCCTTGAGATCGCTCAGGAAAAAACATCTCTGCTGGAGACCAAGATAGGATCGGGGTCAAATGCGGATCGCGGGCTTCATTCTCCTGATAATGATTACTGCATGCTGGACGGCTCTGGCCGGTGCCGGACAAAGCCGCCTCACCTCCATCACCAACGCGGATTGCATCTTTGCGCCGATCGGTGATGAGCCGGGTGACGAGGAGGATCAGCTCAAGACCTGTCCTGGTCTCGGCGGCGCGCAAGTTCTTGTCAACGCCCTGGGCACCCGGCTTCGTATTGGCATTCGCTGGCCCAAGGGACCTTCCCCGCAAAAGGCGATATGGGTCACCGAGGCGTGGTCCGCCGGTACCGTCGTGGATTGGCGTGGTGTAAGCGACAGTAAGAGCTTCAAACCTTACGCTGCGATCATCCGCATGAAATTCCAGAAGGAGGACACGCCTGCTGCCGGCGATCAGGTTCTGGCTGTGATCCGCGTTGGACGTGGCATCGCCTGCGTCATGGGCGCCGTCGATGTCGGGGCAAACAGGAATGCCAACAGGTTGGCGCACACTCTTGCCGACGCGCGGTCGTCCTTCAACTGCGGCAGGGACAAGCCGACGGTCGGCGGTGTCACGACCGCGGCGGCCCGCAAGATCGCCAAGGGTATTGTGGAGCAGTGAACGTCGGAAGGACACCTGTATCGCGAGCGACGTAAAGACATCTGGTCCTGCGATCAAGCCCAGATTCGCGCTATGTCACACGAGCAGTTTTTTGAGATACGCCGATGAAATTATCCGGACGAGCGCTTTTGATCTCATTAGCCCTGTTTGTCTTGACGACGCCGGCCGCTACATCCGATTGGAAACCATACGGCAATGCCCGCTTCCAATATTGGATCGACATCCCGCCGGGTTTCACGGGAGTAAAAGAGTCGGAGAATAGCGACGGCGGCAGCTCCTCATCCCCCGATGGCCGCGCGGGGTTAAGCGTCTGGGGCAGCTATCTGACCGAGGGGAGCTTCGCTGCCGAAGTCAATTGGCGCATTGATCAGGACCGCAGCAATGGCTGGATCATCGCTT
This sequence comes from Xanthobacteraceae bacterium, assembly GCA_039808405.1. GTDB lineage: Bacteria > Pseudomonadota > Alphaproteobacteria > Rhizobiales > Xanthobacteraceae > PRO6. The sequence continues at coordinate 14 of JBDHSY010000212.1, read as the reverse complement.
ATCGCAAACAGAAG
>JBDHSY010000211.1:0-5743 GCA_039808405.1 Xanthobacteraceae bacterium | reverse complement strand
GCTGGTGATCGAAACGCCGGCGCGCACCTGGCCGCGCAGGCCGGCGACGCGCACCATGTAGAATTCGTCGAGGTTGTTGGCCGAGATCGACAGGAAGCGCACGCGCTCGAGCAGCGGGTGGCCGGGATTGACGGACTCCTCCAGCACCCGGCGATTGAAGTGCAGCCAGGACAGTTCGCGATTGATGAAGCGTTCGGCAGAATCGCGAATGGCCGGCGGCGCGTGGCCCGCCTCTTTATTTTCGTCTTCCACAACAATAGCTTGCGCGGATTCCATAAGAATTGAGTCCAGTTCGAGCAGAGCTCCCGCTCACGGGAGCCGAGGGCCGGACGGGATCATGCCCGCAAAAGATAAACGAGAAATCACGCGCAAATCCTGCCATGCAGCGGCCAGACCATGGGCCGTTGCTGTGACAGTTCAATGACAGGATGGCCGCCTCCGATGCGGCGTCAAGACGCGGCGTCGAGCGCTCCCTCGCGCAGCACGCTCGCGGCTAGTGACCGCGTCACCGGCCGGGCCAGCCGCAGCGCCTCGGCGTCGAGCCGCTCGACGGTGCGGCGGGCGGCGGCGAAAGAGCGCTCGATGCGGGCGGCCAGATAGCCGACCACGCCCTCGTCCACCGTCATCTGGCGGTCGGCGCAGAGTTTGACGATCACCGCGCGCAACAGCGCGTCGTCGGGGGCGGCCAGCGTCACCGCCGGCAGCGCCCGCAGCCGCGAGGCGAGATCGCGCAAAGCCACCGGCATCGCGGCCGGCGCCGTGCGGCAGGTGATCAGGACGAACGCCGCCTCCTCGCGCGCCAGGTTGAGCAGGTGGAACAGGGCACGCTCGTCGAAACCGCCGGCGAGCGCGTCCTCCACCACCAGCGCCCCGGTGGCCAGCGCGGCGGGCACCTCGCGGGCGTCCAGAGCCGCCGCCGCGGTCAGGCGGGCGCCGGCCTCGGCCGCCCAGATCGCGGCGAGATGGCTCTTGCCGCTGCCCTCGGGGCCGACCAGCAGCATGGCGCGGGCCGGCCAGTCCGGCCAGCCGTCGATCAGCGCCAGCGCGGCGGCATTGCCCGGTCCTTCCAGAAAATCGTCGCGCGCAAAACTTTCCCGGTGCGGCAGGGCGAGCGCGAGCTGGCGGGGACGGCTGGGGGATTTTGGGGCAACCACGGAAAAACCCTCGAACGCAACACACGCCGTCCCGAGATCACGCCTCGCTGATGTGCTCCAGCCAGGCGACCAGATAGAAGCCGACCGAGGCCAGCGTCAGAAGCGCGACCAGCGCCATCAGCACCGCATCGTAGGGCCACAGCGCGAACCCGAAGGCGAGCGCCGCCAGCACCACCGCCGCGAACGCCACCTGGGCCACGGTGTTGACCTTCGACACCATCAGGGGCTTCATCGCCACCGGCTTGTCCAGCAGCCACGCGACCACAACGCCACCGATGATCATGATATCACGCGACACCACCAGAATGACGAGCCAGCGCGGAATTGCCCCCCCTATCCCCAGCGCCACATAGATCGAGACCAGGAGCGCCTTGTCGGCCAGGGGATCGAGCAGCGCGCCGATCTCGCTCGTCATGTTGAAGCGTTTGGCGAGGTAGCCGTCGATGGCGTCGCTGATGCCGGCCACGACGAACAGCACGAAGGCGATCCGCATCTGGCCGGCGCCGATCGCCCAGACCACCACCGGCACCAGCAGGATGCGTCCGAGGGTAATGATATTGGGAAGATTCACGCGATGATCCCGTCAGGTTCCGCCGGCCGGCCCGCGCCCGACTCGCCGCCGGCGGACTGGCGTGGTGGTTCAGACGTGCGCTTCAAGTTTTCAGCGAGGTCTTCGAGCGAACGTCTGAACCTGAACCACACTAGATTCATAAAGTTGCTAGTGTCCTCTCGAATCCGAAGTTCGCTATTTGAGTCCGCTGCGAAATGAGGCGAACTTCGGATTCGGGACACTAGATAGTATATGTGGCTCGCGCGCGCGAGCCATTGCAGCCTCGCGCGATCCGACGTAACCAGCCGGGGCAGCACGGGAATCCTGAATGAGCGAGCACAAGGCCGGCCTCACCTATTCGTCCGCGGGCGTCGATATCGACGCCGGCAACCGGCTGGTCGACATGATCCGGCCGATGGTTCGCGCCACCGCCCGCGCCGGCGCCGATGCCGAAATCGGCGGTTTTGGCGGCCTGTTCGACCTCAAGGCGGCGGGCTTTGCCGACCCGGTGCTGGTCGCCGCCACCGACGGCGTCGGCACCAAGGTCAAGATCGCCATCGAGACCGGCGTTCACGCCGGCATCGGCATCGACCTGGTCGCCATGTCGGTCAACGACCTCGTGGTGCAGGGCGCCGAGCCCCTGTTCTTCCTCGACTACTTCGCTTGCGGCCGGCTCGACCCGGAGACCGCGGCGGCGGTCGTCGCCGGCATCGCCGAGGGCTGCCGGGAATCCGGCTGCGCGCTGATCGGCGGCGAGACCGCGGAAATGCCGGGCCTCTACAAGGACGGCGACTACGACCTCGCCGGCTTCGCGGTCGGCGCCGCCGAGCGCGGCACGCTGCTGCCGCGCGCCGACATCGCCGTCGGCGACGCCGTCATCGGGCTCGCCTCCTCGGGCGTGCATTCCAACGGCTTTTCGCTGGTCCGCAAGGTGGCGGAGCGCTCCGGCCTCGACTTTGCGGCGCCCGCCCCGTTCGCGCCAGTGCTGACGCTCGGCGCCGCGCTGCTGGCGCCGACCCGGCTCTACGTCAAGCCGTGCCTGCGCGCCATCCGCGACACCGGCGCGGTCAAGGGCCTCGCCCACATCACCGGCGGCGGCTTCACCGACAACATCCCGCGCGCGCTGCCAAAACACCTCGGCGTGCGCATCGACCTCGACGCCGTCAAGGTGCTGCCGGTGTTCAAGTGGCTTGCCGCGACCGGCGACATCGCCGAACCGGAGCTGCTGCGCACCTTCAACTGCGGCATCGGCATGGTGGCGATCGTCGCCGGCGACCGCCTCGACGCCGTCACGGAGAGCCTGACCGCGAGCGGCGAGACCGTCGCGGTGCTGGGCGAGGTGATCGCGGCGGAGAACGAGGCGCGCGTCAGCTATCGCGGCCGCCTCGACCTGTCGGCATGAGCGACACGGCGAAGCAGCGCGTCGCGATCCTGATTTCGGGGCGCGGCTCGAACATGACGGCGCTGATCGAGGCCGCCGAGGCGCAAGGCTTTCCCGCCGAGATCGCACTCGTCGTCTCCAACAAGGCGGACGCCGGCGGGCTGACGATCGCGGCGCAGCACGGCATTGCCACCGCGGTGGTCGAGAGCCGGCCGTTCGGCAAGGACCGCGAGGCGTTCGAGCGCGCCTTGCACGACAAGCTGACGGCGAGCCGCATCGATCTCGTCTGTCTCGCCGGCTTCCTGCGGCTTCTCACGCCATGGTTCGTCACGCAGTGGGAGGGACGGATGCTCAACATCCACCCGGCCCTGCTGCCGGCCTATCGCGGCCTTCACACCCACGAGCGGGCGCTGGCCGACGGCGTCAAGATTCACGGCGCCACCGTGCATTTCGTGGTGCCGGAGATGGATGCCGGACCGATCGTGATGCAGGGCGCGGTCGCGGTGCGCGCCGACGACACGCCGGAGACGCTGGCCGCGCGGGTGCTCGCGGTCGAGCATCAGATTTATCCCGATGCGCTACGCCTGGTGGCGTCCGGCGGCGTCCGCATCGAGAACGGCGTCTGCCGCACCCGCGCCACCGGCTCGGCCGACGATCGGCTGATCTCGCCGGCGGTGATCTGACCGCGCACTTAGCGGGCGTCATCGCTCCGCGGGCGCGACGCCGTCCTCGGGTTCGTCTGCGGCGACGATCACCGCCCCCTCGTCGGCGGCCCGCCGGTTGCGCCAGAGCGCGCCGCCGGCCAGCGCAAGGGCGACGCCGATCAGCGACATCGCCAGTTCGTTGATATCGAGCGCGCCGGTGGCGCCGCCGCTGACGCCGAACAGCGCCGAGGAGACATCGGCGGCCACCGTGATCTCTCCCGCAAGCGCCGCCTGCAACACCGGCGCGATCGCCGGATCGGTGGCGATGACATGACCGGCGATCCAGCCGAGCAGGCCGGCGCCGGCCCACACCAGCACGGGCAGCCGGTCGAGCACCGCCATGATCAGCGCGGCACCCGTGACGATCAGCGGAATGCTGACGATCAGTCCGAAAACGAGCAGCGCGACGCTGCCGTCGGCGGCGGCGGCAATGGCGATCACGTTGTCGAGGCTCATGACGACGTCGGCCGCCACGATCAGCCGCACCGCCTGCAACAGGCTAGCGGCGGCATCGACCTCGTCCTCGCTGTCTTTTTCCGGCACCAGCAGCTTGGCGGCGATGAAAATCAGCGCGAGCCCGCCCACGAGCTTGAGATACGGCACCGTCATCAGGGTGGTGATGATGCTGGCGAACACGATGCGCAGCACCACCGCGGCCCCGGCGCCGAGCGCCATGCCCCAGAGGCGCTGGCGCGGCGGCAGGCTGCGGCAGGCGAGCGCGATCACCAGCGCGTTGTCGCCGGAGAGAAGGACGTCGATCCAGATGATCTTGAGGACGGCGAGCCAGTAGTCGGGCCGTGCCGCGTCATGCTGAAACGCGGCGAACGCCGAGGCGATCGCCGCCGGATCCAAAAGCGCTGCTACAGCCTCCACCAGCCAGCCTCCGGCTTTCCCGGCCGGGGAATCAAGCCTCGTCTAGCGGCCGGGTGCCGGGCGGAGCGAACGGATATCAGCCGACGATGTCGTTGCCGGAGAAGAACTGCGCGATCTCGATCGCCGCGGTCTCCGGCGCGTCGGAGCCGTGCACCGAGTTTTCGCCGATCGACTTGGCGTGCTCCTTGCGGATGGTGCCGTCGGCCGCCTTGGCCGGGTCGGTCGCGCCCATCACCTCGCGGTAGCGGGCAATGGCGTTGTCGCCCTCCAGCACCTGCACCACCACCGGTCCGGAGGTCATGAACTCGACCAGTTCGCCGAAGAACGGGCGGTCCTTGTGCACGGCGTAGAACGTCTCCGCCTGCTTGCGCGTCATGTGGATGCGCTTTTGCGCAACGATGCGCAGGCCCGCCTTCTCGATCAGCGCATTGACCGCGCCGGTCAGGTTGCGCGCGGTCGCGTCGGGCTTGATGATCGAAAAGGTGCGTTCAATCGCCATGGAAATCCGTCCTTCAGCAATGCGATGGGGAAGCTGGCGGCGCTTATAACGGCGCAGCCGGAATGCCGCAAGCCGAGCGCCGGCTCCCTTGCAGCGGCGTTGCGCCGTGCGCCCGTGCCGTCCGCCAAACGTCGCAACCGCGCCGGCATGCCGCAACGGGCATGAACCCGGCGGGGTCTGCGGAAACTATCGGCTACGGGGTGGCTACTCACCCGGCGCACCGCGCCCACGTAAGGAGACTGCCATGTTCCGCGCGCTCGCTTTTGCCAGCCTCGCCGTTGCTGCGCTGGCCTTGACCGGCCTTTCGCCGACCTCCGCCGAAGCCAAGGGCTTCAAGCACCACCATCACCACCCGCATCACGGCCACGTCGACGGTCACCGCCACGGCCATTGGTCCGGTGCCCATTACGCTTTCGGCGGCCCAGTCTATCTCGATCCGAATTGTTACGTGAGCCGGCGCGTCTCGACGCCGTGGGGACCACGCTGGCACACGGTCAATCGCTGCTACTGATGCGACGGGTGTCGCGGAAACCCCGGCTCCGGCCGGGGTTTTCATTTGAGCCCCGGCCCGCTTTGGGTTAC
>JBDHSY010000210.1:0-5749 GCA_039808405.1 Xanthobacteraceae bacterium | reverse complement strand
GCCGAACTGCACCTTGTCGGTGTCGCCGTGGACGATCGAGACCTGCTCGATCGGCACGCCGAGCCGGTCGGCGATCAGCTGGCAGAACGTCGTCTCGTGGCCCTGGCCGTGGCTGTGCGAGCCGGTCAGCACCTCGATGGTGCCGACCGGGTTGACGCGGATTTCGGCGGATTCCCACAAGCCGACGCCGGCCCCTAAGCTGCCGACCGCCTTCGAGGGCGCGATGCCGCAGGCTTCGATGTAGCAGGAGAAGCCGATGCCGCGCAGCTTGCCTTCCTTCTTCGCCTTCTCCTTGCGGGCCGGGAAGCCGGCATAGTCGATGGCCTTCATCGCGGCGTCGAGCGAGGCGCCGAAGTCGCCGGTGTCGTAGGCCATGATCACCGGGGTCTGGTGCGGAAACTGCGTGATGAAGTTCTTGCGCCGCAACTCGCCCGGATCGACCTTGAGCTGGCGCGCCGCCGTCTCCATGGTGCGCTCGATCAGGTAGCTGGCCTCGGGGCGCCCGGCGCCGCGATAGGCATCGACCGGCGAGGTGTTGGTATAGACGCCCATCACCTCGGCATAGATTGCCGGAATGTCGTACTGGCCCGACAGCAGCGTGGCATACAGATAGGTCGGCACCGACGACGAGAACAGCGACATGTAGGCGCCGAAATTGGCGTAGGTCTTGACCCGCAGGCCGAGGATCCTGTTGTCCTTGTCGAACGCCATCTCGGCGGTCGAAACGTGGTCGCGGCCGTTGGCGTCGGTCAGGAACGCCTCGGTGCGGTCGCTGGTCCAGCGCACCGGACGCCCGACGCGCTTGGCGGCCCACAGCGCCACCATCTCCTCGGGATAGATGAAGATCTTCGAGCCGAAACCGCCGCCGACGTCCGGCGCGATCACCCTGAGCTTGTTCTCGGGCGCGATGTTGTAGAACGCCGACAGCACCAGGCGGGCGACGTGCGGGTTCTGCGAGGTGGTGTAGAGCGTGAAATGCTCCTCGGCCTCGTCATATTGCGCCAGCGTCGCGCGCGGCTCCATGGCGTTGGGGGCGAGCCGGTTGTTGACGAGATCGAGCTTGACGACATTGGCGGCGCGGCCGAAAGCGTCGTTGACGGCTGCCTCGTCGCCGAGCGACCAGTCGTAGATCACGTTACCCGGCGCTTCCGGGTGCAGCTGCGGCGCGCCCGGCGCGATCGCGGCCTTGACGCTGACCACCGCCGGCAGCTCCTCGTAAGTTACCACGACCGCCTCGGCGGCGTCGCGCGCCTGGTTCTTGGTCTCGGCGATCACCACCGCGACCGCCTGGCCGACGTAGCGCACCACTTCCGGCGCCAGCGCCGGGTAGGCGCCCATCTTCATCGGCGAGCCGTCCTTGGAATGGATCATCCAGCCGCAGATCAGGTTGCCGACCTTGTCGTCGACGATCTCGCGGCCGGTCAGCACCGCGACCACGCCGGGCATCTTTGCGGCAGCGGCGGTGTCGATGCTTTTGACGCGGGCGTGGGCGTGCGGACTGCGGACGAAATGCGCGTGCGTCGCGCCGTAAACCTTGACGTCGTCGACATAGCGCCCCTTGCCGGTGATGAAGCGCCTGTCCTCCTTGCGCGTCACCCGCGCACCGATGCCTTCGACTCCCATCGCTCGTCTCCCTTTCGCACCGCGACCTTGCGCGCCGGGGGGCGCGGGGGCAGGCCGCTTGTCATGTCCGTTTCGCAAAAGCCGTCCGGCGCCTCGGGCGCAGGCGGCTATTCGGCGGCGCTGGCGAGGTTCATCCGCCCGGCGGCATCCAGCACCGACTTGACGATGTTGTGATAGCCGGTGCAGCGGCAGATGTTGCCTTCCAGCTCGTGCCGGACCGTGGCCTCGTCGAGCTTGCCGCCATGGCGCTTCACGATGTCGATCGCCGACATGATCATGCCCGGCGTGCAGAAGCCGCATTGCAGGCCGTGATTGTCGCGGAACGCCGCCTGCATCGGGTGCAGCTGCTCGCCCTGCGCCAGCCCCTCGATGGTGGTGACGCTGGCGCCGTCGGCCTCGCCGACCAGCATGGTGCAGGATTTCACCGCACGGCCATCGACATGGACGACGCAGGCGCCGCACTGCGAGGTGTCGCACCCGACATGGGTGCCGGTCAGGTTGAGATGATCGCGCAAAAGGTGGACCAGCAGGGTCCGGTCTTCGACGTCAACGGAAACTGCCTTTCCGTTGACCGTCAGGTTTATCGTCGTCACGAGACGCCTCCCGTCGCTTTAGTCTAGTTCTAATTAGATGCGCACCTGCACAACTTTGCAACCACGATCTTCGCGTGTATCGGCGCGGCCCGGGCTGGTGCGGGATTCGGCGTGTAAAGCGTTGAGCTGACGGCTGTTTGACGGAAGCGGCCGGCGTTGCGCCGGGGGCCGGCGGCGATGGCGGCGCGGCCCGCCGCGCGGCCGGGCTATAGTTTACGAGCTCTTATTTATTTACCTCTATTTTGATGCGCCATGGCGGTGGGGACGCCGACGCAAGGTCCGTCTGGGACGACAGTTGGGGGAATATGATGAAGGGGTTGGGGCGCAGCCGAGCCGGCTCGGCGTCACGCGCGCGTCTGAGTTTGCGATTCCGCGGCAAGATCGTGCTGGGCTTTTCCGCGATTCTGGCCGTTTCGGCGGTCAGCATGGCGCTCGCCTATTACGGCTTCGAGAAGGTCGCCGGCAGCGTCGCGGCCTACCGCTCGAGCGTCGTCGCGGCCGATGCCGCCCGCACCATCGATCGCGAGCTGGTCTACTTCCAGGCGCAGGCGCGCTATTTCGCCCTCACCGGCAAGGATGAGGATGCCGAAGCGGCGCTCGCCGCGCAGGAAGGGGTCAAGACGGCTATCGACCGCTCGCTCGCCCTCACCGAGAACAGCAATCGCGGCAAGGATGTCGCCGCGCTGCGCCGGCAGTTCGTGCCGGTCGCCAAGACGTTCGAGGAGATCGTCGAGGCCAAACGCGTCAACGCGGCGATTGCGGAGAACCGCATCGTCTCCCACGGCAGCACGGTGCGCTACAAGTTCGACGATCTCGCCGATACCGCGGCGCTGGCCGGACTGTCCGGTGTGCAGGCCGTGGTGAAGGGCGTCACCACCCAGTTCGTCGCCATCGCCGCGCTGGCCAACACCTTCACGGTCCGGCCCGAGCAGGCCGCCGCGAGCAACATCGTCGCCCGCATCCGCTTCCTGCAGAACGCGCTTGCGCCGATCCAGTCCGACAACGAGGCCGTCACCGAGAAGGTCAAGGAGATCAGCGAACTGGTGAAGCAGTACGGCGACGACTTCAACACCTTCGTCGTCAACGCCAAGAAGATCGACGACCTGTCCGCCGAACTGGTGATGGCGGGGACCGCCATGGCGCAACTGTCCGACATCATGAAGGCCGATCTGTCGGCCGATCAGGAGCGCTTGCAGACCGAGACCGAGACCATGGTGCACCAGGGCGAGACCTACATCGCCCTGCTGCTGGCCGGCAGTCTGGTGTTCGGCGCCCTGCTGGCGTGGCTGCTCGGCAACGGCATCTCGCGGCCGATGACGGCGATGTGCGCCGCGATGCGCGAACTCGCCGCCGGCAAGTTCGACGTCGTGCTGCCGGGGCTCGGCCGCAAGGACGAGATCGGCGACATGGCCGGCGCGGTCGAGGAGTTCAAGATGCAGGCGGTCGCCAAGGCCGAGCGCGAGGCCGAGGAACGGACGCAGCAGGATCACGCCGCCCGGCAGGCGCGTCGCGCCGAGCTGATCCGCTTCGCCGACGAGTTCGAGACGGTGGTCGGCGGCATCGTCACCAGCGTCTCGGCCTCGTCGAGCCAGCTCGAAGCCGCCGCGGCAACGCTGACCCACACCGCCGAGACCACCCAGGGGCTGTCCAGCCAGGTCGCCGGCGCCTCCGAGGAAACCTCGTCCAACGTGCAGTCGGTGGCGGCGGCGACCGAGGAATTGTCGGTCTCTGTCGACGAGATCGGCCGTCAGGCCCACGAGTCGAGCCGCATCGCCGAAGGCGCGGCGCAGCAGGCGCAGGCCACCGACGCGCGCATCGCCAAGCTGTCGCGCGCCGCGCAGCAGATCGGCGACGTGGTGCAGCTCATCACCGCCATTGCCGAGCAGACCAACCTTTTGGCGCTCAACGCCACCATCGAAGCGGCGCGTGCCGGCGAGGCCGGCCGTGGCTTCGCGGTGGTTGCCTCCGAGGTGAAGTCGCTCGCCAGCCAGACCGCGCGGGCGACCGACGACATCTCGGCGCACATCGCGGCGATGCAGGAGGCCACCGGCGAGTCGGTCGCGGCCATCAAGGAGATCGGCTCCACCATCGGTCAGATCTCCAACATCGCCACCGCCATCGCCACCGCGGTGCATCAGCAGACCTCGGCGACGCAGGAGATCGCCCGCAGCGTGCAGAGCGTCTCGGAAGGCACGCGCGAGGTGGCGGAGTCGATCACCCACGTCAATCGCGGTGCCACCGAGACCGGTGCGGCGTCGGAGGAAGTGCTGAGCTCGGCGCGCACGCTCTCGACCGAAAGCACGCGGCTGCGCGAGGAGCTCGACCGCTTCATGGCCTCCATTCGCGCGGCGTAACCGGCAATAGTCCAGAGCGCTTTCAAGCGGCCCCGGTGCTTCGCTTCTGATTCAATCGGAAGCGAAGCGCCGGCGGCGTCGGCAGGGCGTGGGCGTCAGCGCCCGAACTGCCGGCGCAACTCGTCCTTGGCGCGTTCGAGCCGCGTCCGCTGCGCCTGCGGCAGGGAGCGGCCGGCGCGGTTGATATAGAATGTCAGCATCGACAGCGCCGAGCGGAAGGCGCTGGTCTTGCGCCGCTTGCTCTGCTCGGCCGAGCGCTTGAGCGACGCGGCGATCCGCTTCGGATCCTTGAGCGTGAATACGCCGTGCCTGAGATCGAGCGCGTCGCTCGTTTGGGTGACGCGCTGCGACCAGCGCGTGGTCGTCGTGCGCGCGGCTTTCGCCGATGTGGCGGGACGCTTGGTAAGACGCTTGGCGGGGCGCTTGGCGGACGACTTTCGCGTGGCCTTGCGGGGCCGCGCCGCCGTCGTCGCCTTCGCGGCGCGGCGGGCGGGGGATTTCGATCTGGCCTGGCTTCGGCGTGTCGTTTGACGTGTCATGGGCTATGTCCTGGCGGCGCCTGTCGGCGTTCGCCCCTGCCCACAACCACTGGCCTTGCGCTGTCGTTCCGCGTGACCCGAGGGGGAACCGGTTCCGGGTTCGGACGTTGATGTTTCAGGCGGCTGTGCAAGCCATGTGCAAGCCAAGCGGCCGCGTGTCCTCGCTCATGCCGGCAGTCGCAAGGTTTTCGAAGATCGCTTTCCGTCGTCCACTCCGCCTTGGTCGCAAGCGGCCGCCGCGTGCGCCGCTGGCGGAGATCGCCACCGACATTCCGTCGCGTTTGGACCGGCTGGCGTGGGGCTGGTTTCACACCCGTGTCGTCACCGCGCTCGGCATCACCTGGATTCTCGACGGCCTCGAAGTGACGCTGGCCGGGGCGCTGGCCGGCGCGCTGAAAGACAGCCCGACGCTGCGGTTCAGCAATATCGACGTCGGCATCGCCAACAGCGCCTATCTTGCCGGCGCCGTGATCGGCGCGCTCGGCTTCGGCTGGCTCACCGACCGCATCGGCCGCAAAAAACTGTTCTTCGTGACGCTCGCGCTCTATCTCGTCGCCACCGCGGCGACGGCGCTGTCCTGGGATTTCGCGAGCTTCATGCTGTTCCGCTTCCTCACCGGCGCCGGCATCGGCGGCGAATA
>JBDHSY010000209.1:0-5764 GCA_039808405.1 Xanthobacteraceae bacterium | reverse complement strand
TGACCGTTCGTTCGCCGCTTCCGGCTAGGCGCAAAACATCCCTTGGAGCTATCCATTCGGCATCGACGGTTTCATGACCGTCGCAAGCGGCGACTTGATTGGCGGGGGCATGGACGACGTAGAAAAAGGTGTCGAAGCGCTTTGGCATGATTGGCGGCGTGATCCAGCGCGCAAATACCCTCAATGCATCAAGCCGCAATTGTACACCAAGGTCGCGCACAACGTCGAGGAAGGCCAGATCTCCCCGATCTACGGCGCTGCGCACCGCTGGTTCACAGCTGTGCTCGAAAAGCCTGCCGTCACGGTGGTGGGCAAGGAGAATTCCCGCCTCTTCGAATACTTCGCGAATCGCGGCGATCCGAAGTTTCCGCTGCACCTCGTCGAATTGGGGCCACCCAGTACAGTGTTCGGCCCAGGCAGGATCTGCATCCCGGTCGTGCAGTTTGCCGCCAGGAAAGACGAGCGCGCCTGAGGCAAAATCTATCTGCTGGTGCCGCTTGACCATCAGCACCTGAAACTCAGGCTCATCGCGTAGAAGCAGAATGGTGGCTGCCAGTTTGGGCTCGAGTGCTGACTCTTCGTGGTGCATCATGCTCTTCCTTCTACTGTCGTGCCGACCGATCGGGAGCAGGCCAAAAAGCCCGGCCGGCCGCCGAGCTCGAACCGAATCCCCTGATGGCGTCGAGCAAGTCAGCTTTCCCGGGCCCAATCGGAATTTCCACTCCGCTATAGAGGCGCAGAATGATCTTGAATTGCTTGGGCGAGGACATGGTCAGGATCCTACTTCGGCTTCTCCAGGAAAGGCAACCCGGGCAACTATTCGGCGGCGATCAATCGCAGCGCCATCGCTTGTGAAATCACCCTTCGGACTCCCTCAGGGGACCAGGACAGCCCGCCGCGCGGCGTCGGCTCGCGTAGGTCGCGCGACAGCCAGGACGCAATATCGCGGAGCGAACTACCTGGGTGAGTCTTGAGCCGATCAGCCACGAGGCGGGCTGCTCTGGTATCTGCGGGCGGCCGAGGTGCGACTTTAAGGATCGCTGGCTCGGCATAGCCTTCCCGAACCAAGGTCCGGCATGCCTTAACAAGTGTGCGTTCACTGAACGACCGCACTGGCGGCGGCAATGCTTGAATCTGCCTTAGCACCAAACCCCAGGGAAGGTGTGGTCGCAACCGCTCCACCGTGGGAAGCCAGCGATGTCGGCCATCGAGCAACTCATTGAGGTGGCGCTCCTTATGGCTGGCGCGGATTTCGGCGATCGCTCCAGGATCGCGGCTCCGCATCTTGGGATTTCCTGGACGCGCGCCGCGAGCGACGGCGGCCTTGATGCCCGCGCGCGTACGCTCTCGGATCAAGGCGCGTTCAAACTCCGCGAAGGCTCCCAGCATCTGGGTCATCAGCATGCCTTGTGCGCTGGAAGTATCGATCGGATCGTTGATCGACCGGAAGTAGGCGCCCTTGGCGCGCAACGTTTCGACAATCTCGAGCAGATGCGACAGCGAGCGCGCCAGGCGATCAATCCGTACCACCAGCAAGGTGTCGTCCTTCCCTACCCGGTCCAGTGCTCTTGCAAGGTTCGGGCGCTCCCTATTCGCGCCGCTCGCCTTATCCTCGAAGATCATCGAGCACCCTTGCGCACGCAGCGCATCCTGCTGGGCAGCAGTGTCCTGTTCATCGGTTGTGAACGGACAAAGATAACTGCATCCGCCGCCCCACGCCGATTCGCCTGACTGACAGAATTCTCTGCACCGGCGTTATTTCCTGACACCCTTCAACATGCGCGCCGCAGCGTTCGAAGATGGGGCAAGCTTGCGACCGTAGCGCAGCGCGGTTGCGGTAGAGGTCCATCGGAGCGCCTGCGCGATCGGTCCGGCATCCTCGCCATTGGCGAACAGATCCTGGGTCAACCCCACCCGCAGCGAATGCGAGCTCAACGCATCGATCGCCTTGTCGAGATCGGCGCCCATGAGATCGACCAGGCCCTGGTCGGCTGCGGCGAGCGCCGTGCGCTTGATGATCAGCCGCATCGCCGCCGGCGTCAGCGCGCGCTCGCCAATTCCGTAGGTCACCGTGGCCGCGCGCGCAGGCCGCGCCGCCATGCGTTCCCGATCGACCTGGGCATGATAGGCAAGATCCTCAATCGCGAGCGCGCGGCGCGCTTCGCGGGGCTTGGTCCGGATCACCGCCACCCGGCGGAACAAAGCGCCCGCGCGGATCGACGCGGCCTCGCGCCACAGAGCGACGCGCCGCATCGTGTCAGGCGACAGCCACACCCAGGCCCCTTGCCCTTCCTGATCGGTTTTCGAGTGGGGCACCTCGAGCAGTCCCGACCCATCCTCTTGCGCTTCGATCAATTCGACGGCGACGGCCACCAGCTCCGATACGCGCAAACCCGCATCATAGCCGAGCGACAGGATCGCCGCGTCGCGCAGGCCGGCAACGTCGCGCCCGCACGCCTCGAGCAGCACCGACAGCGTGAACCCCTTGACGGCCTCCCGCCCGATCCCTTCGCCGAGCCGTAACGGGCCGGCCTGGCGCTGCCGGATCCCGGCCCGGCGCCGCAGCCCGCGCAGCGCATCGCGAACCACGACGGCGCCGACGGGGCTTGGAACGTCGAGAAGGTGATGGGCCACCGCCAGCGAGGACAGGCGCCGGGACACGGTCGCCGGCTTGAGCCGCCGCGTCTCGCAATAGTCGATATAGGCGACAAGCCGCGCTTCGTCGGCGGGCAGGCCGATCCCGCCGCGCGTCGCCGAGAAGCGCGCGTAGCAATCGAGGTCAACCGCGAGCGCCTTGATGCTGGCGGGCGCCCGCGCCTCGAGGCTCTTCTGGAAGTTGAGTTCGACCAGGCTGGCGCCTTCGCCTGTCAGCTCCTGTAGCAGCTCGACGAGCTGGACCGCGCGATCTTGCGCGGCGCCCGACCGCCGCTGGGGCAGCGGTGCCTCGCCCGGGACCAGGATCGTCACGATCTCCGCGGAAACCGCGCGCTTGGGCGTCGGCAGACGCTCTGTCTGTGCAGCGATCGACAAGACGGATTTGGCGCGCATACCACGGGACTATAACCCCGATTTCGGCTAAGTCACTATCGATAAGACCCTATTATCGATAGTGCAAAAAAGGGCGTATCAGGGATGGTGCAGTTAAGGCGGTTTAGGTTACCCTTGCGCCATGCCCGATTTTTCCGATCCATCGACCCGATTCCATCCGCTCCGATCGGACGAGGATGCGCCGATCGAAACGCTGATGGCGGCCCGGGTGCGCGCCGCGCTGACATGGGGTCAGCTGCAAGGCCGTTTAGCACATTTACCCCCCGAAGTGGCGCATCAGTTTTGCGCCGCGCTCGCCCGCCTGCTCCTCGTCGAAGCGCTCGCGGGCAGCGGCTTTTCCGGCGCGAACAGCTGGTTTTCCGCATGGTTTGCCGGCCTCGAGCCCGTGCCCGACGCCACCGCCCATGTCGCGGCCCCGGCCTCGCTGATCGCCGACACGCTGCTCGCCGAGCTCTCGCTGTCAGCGTGGGCGCCGCTCGCCGACACGGCGACGCAAATCCGCGCCGCCGCGCATTTCCATCGCGGCGAGGGCACGCACGCCCAGCACCACCCCCAGCACCATCCCCAGCAAGACCAGCGGGAGGATGCCCCCGCGGTCGCCGTCGCGGAAGCGGCGCGGCTCGCCGAGCCGCCCGCCGACGATCGCACAGACGATCCGGGGGACGAACCCGGGGACGACTGGCCGCTCGCAGCGCTCGATCGCCTGCATCGGGCGGCGGCCGCCTCGCCGCATTTCGCGCCTACCGAGCGCAGCTACCAGCTGCTCCCCCTGCCCGCCGGGCCGGTCTCCTTCGAGCAGACGCGGACGGCCACGCCGCTGTGGGCGCTCGATCTCCTCGCCGGCCCGCTGATCGCGCGCAGCGCGCCGGCCACCAGGCCGCTGCCCTTGCCCGGAGCCGTGCGCGCCGAGGCCCTCAGACCCGAGCTCTGGCCCCGCGAGCGCGCCATTCTCACGGCCGAGGCCGCCGGCAAAACCGCACAGCGGCTGAGCGACCAGCTCGATGCGGCGCATGCGAGCGTGCGCGACATGCAAGAGGCGATGACCGTCCTGCGTTCGACCTCGCGCGCGCCGCTACTCTACCGGCTGCTCGCCGGCTTCGGGCCGCTGCGCCCGCTCCAGATCGAAAAGGCCCTTGGCGTTTCGAAAAACGGCGTGCGCGATCTCGTCACCGCTCTCGTCAAAGCGGGCCTCGCCGAGCGAGCGGCGCACGGACACCACACGATCATCCGCGCCCTGCCTCGCGCGCACCGCGCCGCGCCGGCGGCCGAGGGTGAAAGCAGATCCGTTGAGACCAGCACCGACGCGACGTTCGCCGCGTTCGACGCGGCCATGGCCGACATCGATCGCCTGCTCGCCCGCACGGGGACGGCGAGCGAATGATCCGGCAACACGAACAGGATCGGAAACACCCGGCGAAAACTTCAAATCGACGCGCGCGATACGGGACGAGCGCCGCCGTTTCAGGCAAATATTTGTTTTTGAACGATAAAAGGAAAGTGCCCGCAAAGGCCCCTTAGAGCGCGAAAAGGACGCCCTAGATAAGTGAGGGTGCCCAGAGGCCGCCAACGCGTCCTGCGGGCTTCCAGGGGGCAAAATCGAGCAATAGGCCCAAGACGCGACCATCGCCGTCCGGATTTACCATCTGAGCCCATGACCCGGCAGATCGAGCAGCGTGCGAAACCTGGGAGCGTCGAAGCAGGCGGCGAGCCGCGCCCGCCACAGATCGCCATTCGCGCTGCAATCCGGCTCGGCGCAGCCGGCGGACATCGCCGCGCCCACCATCCCCGATGCTTGCAGGTAAAACAGCGCCTGCTGCAAACCACGGCGCTGCGCTGACGCCGCTGCGCTCTCCATCGTGGCGGCGTCTCGTACCTCGCGCGCCAGCGCCGCGCGGCGGGCCTTCAGCCCCTGCATCAAATGGGCACGGGGATAGTTGCGCTTGGCCTGCTCGAGCTGATCGCAGACCATGGCGAGCCGGCGACGCTCACGGTCGAGCTGCCGCAGGCCGACCCTGGCGATCGCCGCGGCGAGATCCGATAATTGGGGTCCGGCGCCGGGGGCCGCCTTTCGCGGCAGGCGTGCGGGCTGCGCATCGAAGCGGAAGATTTCCTCCCATCGCCCGGCTTTCAGCCCGTCACTGGTGTGGAGCGCCGCCAGCAGCAGATGACGCACCGGCGCGTAGTGGAAGCGGTTGCCGACCAGCGCCGAGCAATAGCGCTCCGAACCTAACCGGACACCGGAGCGGCCGCCGCGGATTTGCTCCCGCGCAATCATCCCGTTCCACAGCACACGGGTTTTGACGAAGGCAAACAGCGCCATTTGCGCTCGGGTGCGCGCGACCCGCGCCGCGAGCGCCCGCTCGGCGGCCTGCGTCCGCCCCAGGCCCATGATCCCCGCAAGATCGGTCAGCAATAGCGCATGACGGTCGCAGAAGGTCGTCACGCGCAAGATCCAGCTCCGCTCGATCCGCCACGGCGCGCCGGACACCAGCCAGTCAAGCCAGCACTGGGCGCAGCCGATGGAACGCAGCGCCGGCGGCAACAGATCGCCGCGCTCACAGCCGACGAACGTCCTCGAAATTGCCTTCGCGGGCACCATCGTCGCCCAGGCGAGCCGTTCCACCATCACCTCGCGGCGGTCCGGCACGCGAGCGGCCGCCGGCGCCGGCGCCGGCGCCGGCGCGGCCCACCAAGCCGGTGCGGCCAATGGGGCCGA
>JBDHSY010000208.1:0-5769 GCA_039808405.1 Xanthobacteraceae bacterium | reverse complement strand
GGCGGTCGACGTTTTCTCGCCTGTCTCTTTCATCGCACTCTCTCCCGAACGGTCCCGGACAAGATAGGGCCCATACCAAAGGCCAACGGCAACGACGAAGCCGCCCCACGCAAGGACCAGCGCGCCGCCTGCCCCGGCGATGCGATAGCCCGCGATGGAGAGGGCGAGCGCCAGCGCCGCCGCGAACGGCAGCAGCGTGGCAAACGCGATCCGCGTGATGAACCGGTTGATGCCGGGCGTCGCCTCGCCATCCTCGACGATGCGGTGGCGGGCGCTGGGCGCGATCAACAGCCCGATCACCAGAACCATGAGGCACAGGACGGCCACGCTGGCCGCCTTTTCGTACGCGGTGAGCGCTTCGAACGCGGTCTGGAAGGGCGCCTGAAACTGAAAGCCGAGCAGGATCTGGGCGCCGAGCATCAGCGTTCGCGACTCGTCGAGCGCCGTCTTTGTTTGCTCAGCGACGGACATCGACCGGCCTTCCCCGCCTTCGCCGGCGGCGGCGAAGGCGCCACGCCGTTCGCTCGATCGCGACCCCCAGCGTCAGCCCGGCGACGACGTCGGAGACCCAGTGCGCCAGTAGCAGCACCCGTGTCGCGGCCAGAGCGGTGCCGACGCTCCAGATCAAACCCCTCTTGTGCGGAAAGAAGCGCGACAGTGCCGAGGCCACCGCGCCGATATGGATCGCGTGCCCCGAGGGAAAGGCATCCCATGCGTTGCCGGAGCGCGGGATGCCACGCCTGCGCCCATGCACCACCACGCGATCGGGCCGGAGCTGGGCGAACACGTGCTTGAACAGGTGCGGAAGAACGGCGGTGACCGCGACATTGGCGGCGATATAGTCAGCCTGCGCTCTTTGCCTGCGGCTGCCGGCGCGGGACGCGAGCCACAGCACGGCAGCGCCGGCAAGCAACACGCGCTCGTCGGCGGCCAGCGTCAGAACTTTGGCCGGCCCCTCCACGTCGGGCGAGATATGGCGGGCCAGTTGCGACGCCACGTCGCGGTCGAGTTCGGTTGGCTCGATGTGATAGCGCAGCATGGCCGGCCGGGCGTGCCGCCCTCACCCCGCCGGGGCGTCGTCGGGCTCCAGGCCGGGGACGGCGATGGCGACCTCGTGGCCTGACTTTATCGCTCCTGTCGCTGCCGCGACGACCGCCTCGAACGCCGCTTCCCTCGTCGAGTAGGTTCCGTCGCGCGCGCTGTCGTGCTCCACGGACCAGCCGTCGTCATTCGGCACAACCTTGTAGATCACCTGTCCCATGGACTGCCTCCGTCCGCTGCCGCTGCCACCCGTTCCGGCAACGCCGCCTTGGCGGCGATGTTCCGGCGCGGCAACGCCAGGCCGGGCCCGCCCAAGCCGGCTTCACCGGGGCGGCATCGGCTTCCATGGGCCGCGCGCTCAATCCTGGCGATCGCGCAGACCCTTGACCCCCTGATGCTCCGCACAGTTGTCGCAGCAGTAGTATTTGCCCTTGTCTTCGAGCCCATGCCCGACGATGCGTATGCCGCAGTGTTCGCAGAGCGGAGCCAGGGCGTGGATCGCGCATTCAAAGCTGTCGAACGTATGCGTCTGACCGTCCATCATGATCTGGAACGCCTTGTCGTAGTCGTTCCCGCACGTTTCGCATGTCGGCATCGCTCATTCCTCCTGATCCGGATCGACGGCATCCCTTGCAAGGGACTCTCTGACTGCTGCAACGCAGCTTTCTCCTCCGGCCCATGCCTCTCAACGCCCGAGAAGGGCATTTGTGTCGTGCCGGCGATGCCGAACCGGAATTGCCTGCGGGCAAAAGGCCGTCGCGACCGATCCGGAGCCCGGAACGAACGCCAAACCGCCAACGTTGGTCAGTGGATTTTCGACTGAGAGCGTGCCCGCGGCGCCAACGGCGAGGAGATGCGGGCCACGCCGCACGAGGCACGCCATGATCCGTAAGCTGAAATCGGGAAAGTACCGGCTTTATTCGCGCAAGGTCGACGCCAAAACCGGCAAGCGCCGCAATCTCGGGACATTCGACAGCCGGGCTGCCGCCGAGAAGCACGAACGCGACATCCAGTATTTCAAGCGTCATTGACCAGACGCGGCCCGAGGGACAAGCGTTCACGGAATGCCTTCACGTCGCTTGGGCGCCATTTGCTCTTGCAGAGCGGATCGTTGCCTGAGACCATCGGACAACGATCCCCGCTTTTTGCGCGAACGCGCCGCGAGGGGCGCGGTGACGGGCTCGGCCCTGACCAACCGGCGGCGAGGCGTGACTTGCAGACCCGGACCCATGACTTGCAGGCTGACGATTTGCAGGCTGGCGGCTTGCAGGCCGCAATCTTCGCGTTTCTCGAGAACCCGAATACGCACGACGGAGCGCCGGTGCGCCGGTTCGATACGCACGCCTCGGCCGTTTTCCTTGCCGGTGATCGCGCGCTGAAAGTCAAGCGCGCGGTCTCCTTTCCGTTTCTCGACTATTCGACGCTGGACAAGAGACGGGCCGCGTGCCTCGCCGAGCTCGAGGTCAACCGGCGCTTCGCCCCCGAGCTGTATCGGCGGGTCGTGCCGATCACCCGCGAGGCGAACGGACGCTTTGGGATCGACGGGCGCGGCGACATTGTCGAATGGGCCGTCGAGATGCAGCGCTTCGACGAGAACGACACGCTGGATCATGTCGCCGACCGCGGCGCCCTCGACGCTGCCATGGCCGCGCAGCTTGCCGCCATGACCCGCGCCATCCATCGCAACGCGCCACCCGCCGATCCCGCCCGATGGCTCGACGCCATCGAGACCTACATCCGACAGAATTCCGAAGCGTTCCGGGCTTATCCTGCGATCTTTGCCGAACCCGAGGTCGCACGTCTCGAACAGGCTGTGCGCAAGGCGCTTGTGCGGCTGAAACCACTCTTGATCAGGCGCGGCGAGCAGGGCTTTGTGCGTCATGGCCATGGCGACCTGCATCTCGGGAACATCGCGCTGGTCGACGGGCATCCGGTCGCGTTCGATGCCATCGAGTTCAGCCCGGTCATCGCCTCCGGCGATATCCTGTATGAGCTTGCATTCCTCCTGATGGATCTGATCGAGCGGGGGGACGTCGCCAACGCCACCATCGTCCTCAACCGATCCATCGACGCCTACGGGGCCCCGGACGAGCTCGACGGGTTGGCGCTGCTGCCGATGTTCATGTCGCTGCGGGCCGCGATCCGGGCGAAGGTGACCGCCGCGCGGATCGGCCAGGGCAAGGCAGACGCGTCGGCGATCGAAGCATCCGCCAGGGCTTATTTCGATCTCGCCCGGACGCTGCTCGAACCAAGCCCGCCGCGGATGGTCTGCATCGGCGGCCTGTCGGGCGTGGGCAAGTCCGCCGTGGCCCGCAGGCTCGCGGAGACGATCCCGCCTTTGCCGGGCGCCGTGGTGCTGCGCTCGGATGCCCTGCGCAAGCAGATGTTCGGCTGTTCCGAGTTCGAGCGCCTGCCGGCCGAAGCCTACGATCCTGCGGTATCGACGCGCGTCTACGCCGACCTCGCGGTGCGCGCCATCCGGATCATGCGGGCGAACCACTCGGTGATTATCGACGCGACCTTCGCATCCGGCGATGCGCGCCACACGATCGAACGAAGCGCCCGCGCCGCCGGCATGGCGCCGGTCGGGCTGTTCATGGTCGCGGACACCAAAACCCGGATCGCCCGGATCGCACAGCGCGGCCCTGACGTGTCCGACGCGGACGCGAGGCTGGCGCGCGCGCAGGAGACCTATGACCTCGACGATATGACGTGGACCACGGTCGACGCATCCGGACCGTTCGAGCAGACCTTTCAGCAGGTCCGGGACATCGTTTCGAGCCCCTACTGATTGCGGAAATTCGGCGCACGCTTTTCCCGGAAAGCCAGTTTTCCCTCGAGAAAATCCTGCGAGGTCAGAAGCGAGGCCTGTATCTCCCTTTCCCGGTCCAGAACCATATCCAGGTCTCCGACCAGCATGGCCTTGGTCGCGCCGATCGAGAGCGGCGCCACCGACCTCACCCGCTGCGCCATGTCGATGGCGCCGGCAAGCGCATTGCCCCTGGCGGCGACGTCATCGATCAGACCGATCCGCTCCGCTTCCTCGGCCCCGATCGTCTGCGCATAAAGCAGGATCTGCTTTGCCCGCGCCTCCCCTACCCGCCGCGCAAGCGAATAGGCGATGCCGAGATCGCCGATCAGGCCGACCTTGCCGAAGCCGGCGGAGAACCTCGCATCCTCGGCGGCGACCACTGTGTCGCAAACAAGCGCCAGCGACATGCCCGCGCCGACCGCCCAGCCCTCGACCGCGGCAATGACAACCTTGCTGGAGCGCACGATGGCCCGCACCAGCCGGTGCGACTCGATGAACCGCTCGCGCGCCTCGGCCAGCGTCGGCGTGCCCATCTCGGCCAGATCGCCGCCGGAACTGAAGTTGCCGCCAGCCCCGGTGATGACGATCGCACGCACCGTGGCGTCGGTCTCCAGACGATCCATCGCCTCGGCAAGGCGCTGCTTGACGGCGGAGGACAGCGCGTTGCGCCGCTCCGGCTGGTCGATCGTCAGAACCGCGACGTCTTGCGACCTTTCCTCGATCAGCGCCATCTAGGCTCCCCGGAACGCCGCGGGCCGCTTCTCGAAGAACGCCGCGATCGCTTCCATGTGGTCGTCCGTATGATGCGCCAGCGCCTGATAGGCGGCGCAGGCGTCGAGAAAATCGCGCAACTGCGTCGAGGCGCTCTGGCGCAGGAGCCGCTTGGCCATGCGGATGGCGGCCGGCGGCCTGGCGGCGATTGTTTGCGCCAGTTCACGGCTCTCCCGCATCAGGCTGGCGGGCTCGACCACCTTGAACACCATGCCGATCTCGTGCGCTTCCTGCGCGTCGATAATGCGCCCGGTGAAGATCATCTCGGCGGCGCGTTCGTATCCGATCCGCCGCGGCAAAAACCACGCGCCGCCGTCGCCCGGAATGATGCCGAGATTGACGAACGTTTCGCCGAACCGCGCCGTCCTCGACGCGATCCGGATGTCGCACATCAAGGCCAGGTCGCAGCCCGCACCGATGGCGGGGCCATTGACCGCGGCGATGGTCGGAACCTCGACATTGTAGAGGCATAGCGGGATGCGCTGGATCGTCCGGCGATAGTTGCGGTCGACCTCCATCGGCGAACCGCCGGAAATGCCGGTGCGCTCCCGCATCGCCTTGACGTCGCCGCCCGCCGAGAAAGCCGAACCGCTGCCAGTCAGCACCAGCACCGAGACGTCGTCGCGGACATTGACGCTCTCGATCGCGGAAACAATGGCCTCGACCATGTCCGGCGCCGAAATCGGGTTGCGGTTGTCCGGGTCGTTGAGTGTCAACGTTGCGACCCGGTCCTGCACGTGAAACACAACGGGCGCGCGTTCGCCGTCCTTCATGCCGTCGTCCTCGATCTATGGCTATGGAGTTTCAGCCGAGGCTATTGGCGAACCAGAATGTCGTACCACGGCTTCGCCTGACGGCCTGCCGAGTCGTCCCGGTAAAGCGTCTTGAGCTGCGTATACGCGTTCAAGCCTTCTTCACCGAGTTCGCGACCGATCCCGGACTGCTTGTAGCCGCCGAACGGAGCACGCTCCGACAGCACGTGCCATTCATTGAGCCAGACCCAGCCCGCCTGAAGTTTTCGCGCAACGTCCGTCGCCCGCGGGATATCCTGGCTCCAGACGCCGGCGGCGAGGCCGAAAATGCTGTCGTTGGCGATTCCGATGGCGTCCTCGACGTCGCCATAGCGCAGAACGCACAGAACCGGA